>JAISAX010000696.1 GCA_031266495.1 Opitutaceae bacterium | reverse complement strand
CAGGCAGTCCTGATCCCGAAACCGTATCGGGTTGTCGCAGTCCTGCCCGCGCTTCCGTGAGGAAGCGCAGGCGGCGAGTCGTGAAGGCTGCCGAGGAGCTTGCGACGAGGGGGAAAGCCTGAACGCAAAGGTGGAGCGCAGACGGGGCTGGTTCGCCGTCGAGAACACCTTGACCGCCGCCGTCACAATCGGAAAACCGGCGCGGAAGAATCAATAACCGGCAGGTCCGGCCATATGTAGTGGAAGACTGGCGACAACGACATTAAAACGGGGCAACCGGAGTGTGCTCCTCCCCCCCCTCCCCCCCCCCGGTTTCGGGAGCGGCGGTCAGGCGCCGAAATCAAGAGCGAGCGTCTGCGCCGGTATCGGGATGGCGGATTCACCTTGGGGTTTCGGAGGCAGTTCGAAGTAGGATGTCATGGAGATGGCGGCGAGTTTGCAGGTGTTTTTGTCGAAGGCGAAGTCGCCGTTCATGCAGCGGCGCAGGGCGTCAAACGTTCGGCGGTCGGCATCAATGGCTCGCAACAGTCCCTTGGCGGGTTCCTTTTCGGCGGATCGGACAAGCGGGCAGTCGAACAGGTTTGAGTAAGCCTCATGCGCGGCCTGCCAGAGTTGGCTGCGCAATGTATCGTGGCGAAGAATCCGTATTCGAATGCGTGGGCGGCGCGGTGCAGGATCGAAAAGCAAATGCTTTCGTCCGACATGTCCCGGCTCGCGCAACAAACGATGTCGTGCAATGCCTTGTTGGTCTGGCGGTCCTGTTCGGCGGCGATGCTGTCCAGGAAGTTTCGGGAGAGCAGATCGTGGAAGCGTGTATCGTTTCGCACGCCGGGCGAGAATGCGGCGAGTGAGTGATAGCCTGTGCTGCTGACCGGGAAATATCCGCGTTCCACGGCGTGGAGTGCGCCGAAATAACGCTCGCCTTTGAGAAACAGGACGGGCCTGTTCCGGACGGTGAAGAGATGCTGGTCAGGAATCTTGTTGTGTATCATAGTGCGGATACAACCGGGGAAAATCCGTTTCCTGCGACGTGCCGGAGGATCATCGGTTTTGCCCGATTGACGGTGTTCCCCGGCACATCCAGTCAAAGGACGCCGGAGCGGATGCTGCGGCGTCCGGTGTGGAGTCACCCCGACGCAACGTGCGGGGTGAACTACATTGACGGATGTGGTAGTCTCGGGGAACACGCGGAGGGCAAAGAGTTTTTATGGCCGGAGTGCCGAATCCATGCGTAGTTAAAAACAGGGCACGAGCGAATGCGGTCGTACCCGGGGTATGCGGCCCCTCCCCCCCCCCCTCCTCCTCCCTCATTTCCGGGAATGAGGGAAGACACACCGTCCTGGTGCAAACCGGACGGTGGTTGCGGACAATCATGCATGGACCTGCTGGCCATCTCTGGTGAACAGGTAATCCATTGATTCGCATTCGATCTGGAACGAGTTTTCGCTGATGGCGTCCTCCTGTTCCTTCTCCATGAGATTCGAGGCGACTGCGGCCAGTCCCGAAAACGCTTCGTCGGGCGTTTCACCGTTACGCAGGGCGGTGCGCAGATGATCAAGCATGTCGTGATCGGAGAAAAATCCGGTGAGCGGGCAGGCCGGGATGTGACCGGCCCGGTGGCCGTACTGCCGCTGTCGAAGCGTTTTGATTCCGGACGGAGCACGCAGTCGTCCCAACAGGTTGTTTTCGAGCCATGCGATGGCTCGCCTGCCGGACAGCGATGCGGTCTCGCAACGGTCAAATTCCACCGAGACATACGATCTGCCATCGCAGGGGGCGATTTGCCAGTTGGTGATTTTCAGCCCGGCAGTTTTGATGGTGGCTTTGAGGCTGTCCATGATCTCGTTGATCCAGGGAATCTCCCGGCACGCGGCATTGGCTTTCCATGACAGGTAGGCGGTTGAAAACCCCTCGGGGAATTTTTCGTCCAGTTCGGCAACCGGATAGAGAGTGATGGTTCTCATTTGGCACCTCCCGGAAATCCGGCGCGGATGGTACAGGTGCTGTTGTGGCATTGCCCGGGATTCCGGGCAGCGGATGCGTTCGAGTTGAATGACATGACAGGAAGCGGAATCGTCAAAAAATCCGTTTTCCGACGACGTGTCGGGATATCATCGGTTCTGCCGATTCACGCCGTTCCCAAGGCACACCCGGTCAAAGGACGCCGGAGCGGATGCTGCGGCGTCCGGTGTGGAGTCGAGGCGAAGCAGCGCGTAGCCTCGAACTACATTGATGGGTGTGGCACACTTCGGGAACACAGCAGACAGAACCTCCTGTCGGCGAAATGCCGCATTTTTGCTGTCCATCTGCCCATAAAAAAACGCGCCAGCGTGCGCGAGCACGCTGGCGCGTGGAGCGGAACGGATGCTGTCATTCGTCGAACCCGGTTGTAATGAGGTGAGCATTACTGAAATGGAGTTGTTTGTCGTCGCCGATATACAAGTCCACTTCGCCGAAGGCATTGCTGGCATGGGTAAGCTGCTGCATGGCAATCAGAGCTTCGTCGGAAGTTGCGTCCTCGTCCCAGAATCCATTATTCCCGTGACGATTTCTCGTGAGCCAGAAATTCTGGCCATTGTGTTCGTCGTCGAGGTGAGTCAGGTCGGTAGCGCATTCGCGCATGAAGCGCGAGCACTCGACCAGTGCAGCGAGCAAGGATTGCGTGCTGATGTCGTCGATACAATAATCGCTGTCAAGCGGAGTGCCGGTGTCGTCAGTGGAACTCCGCAGAGCTGCGATCAGGTAGCCGTGCAGGAAGCGGTGAAGTGCCGTTTCCCGTACATCGAGGTGATGAAGCAGTTCGGTGCGCAGGGCGGTTTGTTTGCGGATCTCGCGGTTCCGGATGCGGATGCTTTCGATTCCGAGTGATTTGTTGCTGATCATGGTGGAAGTGGAATCGAACAAAAATCCGTTTCCGGCGGTGTGCCGGATTGTCATCGGTTCTGCCGATTCACGCCGTTCCCAAGGCACATCAAGTCAAAGGACGCCGGAGCGTATGCGGAGGCGTCCGGTGTGGAGCGCAGCCTGAGCCTGCGAAGGCGAGAACACATTGTACTGATGTGACATACTGGGGAACCGTAGCGGGCAGGGGTGTAATAAAGGTCGGATACTAGATTCCACTCTGGTTTTCATTGCGTTCGCGGTTTCTGGCGCATCAACTGCAGCCAATAAAAAAACGCGACAGCGTCCTTTGCGGGAGCTGTCGCGTTTTTGTTCAGAGCCATTTGTGGCGAAGGGCATCGTTGTTTCCAAAAAGCTTCCATGCCAGATGACTGGTCACGGCGCCACCGGCGTCCTGGCCGCAACCGCCAATGCGCAGCCCTTCCACTTTGTGGTCATACGGGATGTCGAGTGCCTTGGCGACATTCCATGTGATGCGAATCGGGGCATTGCCGACGATGGTGTAACAGTCAATCCAGCGGGTCATGCCGGATGCACTGACTCGACGCAGAATCGTGTAAACGGTATCTCCGCGATCCAGATATTCCTCCGCGAGATATTTTATCGCTTTGGCTCGTTCCGCTTCCTTCGCGTCCTTCGCGTCGTGAGGTTTTGTTGCCACGGTCGCGGTAGTGGTCGCGGTCGCGGTAGTGGTTACGGTGTTCGTATCGAGAATTTCATTGTCTTTCATGATGTGAGCGAGGTCGCACGACGGAGGTTTCCGGCGATGTGCCGGGGATACCTTGTTGCCCGATCTCGTCGTCCCGATTCACATCAAGTCAAAGGACGCCGGAGCGGATGCTGCGGCGTCCGGTGTGGAGCGCAGCCTGAGCCCGCGAAGGCGAGAACACATTGACTGATGTGACAGAATCGGGCGACAGAGGGCAGAGGTTCTTCTGATGCCCGGCGTGGCATTTT
>JAISAX010000693.1 GCA_031266495.1 Opitutaceae bacterium | reverse complement strand
GGGCTTCGCAAGCGAAGCCCCTACACGGGCACCGCGTAACATCAGGTTTGTAATAATTTTTAAACTACGTTGCGCGGGCGGGGATCAGTTTTCGCGGCGATGGCGGCGGCGGAGGATGGCGAAAACGAGTCCGGAGGCGACCAGCAGGGCGATGATGTTGGCTGGCTCGGGAATGGCGGCGGTGGTGATTTGAAGGGTGTTCCCGTTCCAGGCGCCGCTGACGGAGACGCCGTTGATCAAAAAATTGACTTTGGAGAGATCGGCCTGGGCGACGTTGCCGGAAAGGCTGAAGAGGGTGACGGGTGTCCCCCCGGTGAAGGTGTCGAGGCTGATGTGGATGGTGGCGGCGTCGGCGATGGTCAGGTTGCCTCCGGAAATGACGAGCGTTCCGGATGCGTTGTTCAGGTCAATGGTGGCGCCATCGAGTAGCGCGAGGCCGTCGGCAAATTCAAGCGCGCCGGTGGGGGCGAGTGCGCCGGAAATGGTGGCGAGGCCGGTGGCGATTTTGCCGGAGCCTTCGAGGCGCGCTTTGGCGGAAATAGCAAGGCCTTCGGCAAAGGTGTGGTCGCCGGAGCCGGTCGCGGTGAGGAGCCGGAGGGTGGCGGCGTCGGCGCCGTTGCCGACCGTGAGTGTTTTGTTGGATACGATGGCCTGTTTCACGGTGAGGAGGCCGCCGGCTAGGTTGATGACGGAGGCATCCGTAGTGGCTTTCAGGATATCCACGTTGAGCGTGCCGTTGCCGGAGAGGTTGAGGGTGGCGACGCCGTCGCCCTCGCCTCGTGTATCGGCGGAGGCGAGGTCGAGTGTATTGTTTCCGGCATTACTGGCGAGGTTCATCGCGCCGTTTCCGCTGATGTTGATCGTGCCGGAGTTATAGGAAATGGCGCTCAGGGCGATGGTCCGGGCGTTGTTGTCGGCAGGATTGAGCGTGAAGGTGCCGCCTTCGATGTCGATAATGCCGGAGGCCTTGTTGTTCGCAAAATCGTAGCTGCTGCTGCTGCCCAGCATGATATTGCCGGCGGCAACCGTGAATGTGCCGGATTTTACCGTGACGCGTCCGGTTCCGGTGTTGGGCCAGCCGGAGGACTGCGAGCTGCCGAAGGTGCCGAGGTCCAGGTTGCCGCCGGTGATGGTCACGGTGCCGGCTTCGAGGATCAGCTCGCCGTTGCCGGCATTGCCGCTGCCGCCGCCAATGCTGAGGGAGCCGGTGCTGAGTGTGCCTCCGTTTTTGATCGTGAGGGTGTTGTTGTAATTTGCGGTGGTCCCGGACGTGCCGGACGTGCCGAGGGCGAGTGCGCGGGCCGACATGGCGCCGCCGTCAATAATGGCGTGGTTGAAACCCGCGTTGCCAGAGGTTCCGATGAAGGTGTAACCGAAGTTTGCCACGGCGCCGCTGCCGGCGAGGGTGAACGTATTGGTCTGACCGGACGCGGCTATCATGAGAAGTCCGCCACCGGAACCGGCAGTCGGGTTTTCGGCTCCACTGGAGCGTTGCACATGAAGGGCGCCGTTGACCGTGACGTCCGCATTGCCGTTCAGGACGAGTCCTCGCTCGGCGTTGGTACCCGCAAGGCCCGAGCGGACATAAACCGTGGCGCCGGAGGCGATGGTGAGCGCGGAATTCGTCAGCGCGAGGGCCGGGCTGTTCATATCCGAAGCCCCGCGATCGATGGTGAGTGTGCCGCTGGCAATGGTGAGCGTGGCGTGGGGAGCGGCGAGGTTGCCCAGGGTGAGGGTCCGGATGTTGACAAGCTGGGCGGGAGGTTGGGCGGGAGCGAAGGTGACCGTGTAGGCGGGCGCGTCGAGGTCTTCGCTTGTCGCCGCGATGGTGACATTGGCGTCAGTCGAGGCAGATGCAGGCGATTCGCCGGATGACCAGTTTGTGTCGTCGGTCCAGTCGCCGTTGGTGGCGGAGAGCCAGGAGACTTCGGCGGCATCGGCGGCGGAGAGAGGGCGGGGTGCGTTGGCGGCAAGGAGGGCAGCAAGACCGCCGAAAGCGGTCAGGGTGATGGAGAGGAGACGATAGCGTCTGCCTCGGGTGTCGTGGCGGTTGGATGGGTTTGTTGGTTGCATAATGAAGACGGGATATATTCGAGGTCGTTTTTCATGAAAAACAATTGAATTTTCATATAAGGCCGGAATACGACTCTCTTTTAAAGACTGCTAATCAGGTATTGATTCTTGATAGACGGGAAACAGGATCGGGAGAATGAAATGCACACATTGCGGAAGCGAAAAGGTGGTCAAAAACGGAAAAAGCAGGCACGGGAACCAGCGATGGCTGTGCCAGGAGTGCGGAAAGAGCTGCGGGGAAAGAGACAGGAGGAGAGTTGCGCCGGAGCGAAAGGAGTCGGCGGTGAGATGTTATCTGGAGGGGGCGGGGCAGAGGGCGACAGAGAGGCGGGTGGGGGTAAGCCACAACTCGATCATGAACTGGGTGCTCAGGGAAGTGGAGGGCAGGGCGGTTGCGGCAGCAAAGCCTTCCGAGGTGCACCGGGTTGAGGCGGATGAACTGTGGGCGTATGTCGGGAAAAACAGGAAGTCCGTCGGCTGTGGCGGGCTGGTGATCGTGCTGCCAGGAAAATCCGCAGATGGGCGCTGGACAATCGTGGAACCGGAACGGCCCGGCGCCTGGATGCGCAGCTTCCTCATGGCGACCGCGCCTCTTGTGGAGCAGTAGCGACAGGGACGACAGGAGGGACGGTGGGAGAGAGAAAAAAAAAGGAGGGGGGGGGGAGGGGAGCGCCGTCCACGGGCAAGATGCCCGCGCCACTCCGGAGCGGAGGGGCAACGCTTGCGGGCGAGACGCCCGCGCTACGTCGGAGCGGAGGGGCAACGTCCACGGGCTGGAAGCCCGTGCCACATTGCGGGCGGGACGCCCGCGCCACTCCGGAACACGGGCAAGGATGCCCGTGCCACGATGCCCGCGCCACGGGTACCAGTCTTGCCGCGGATGTATTGTCCCATTTGCCTGATGTATGAACAATACCTGATTAGCAGTGCTTTTTTTGGACGTAATTGGCTGCAATTCAGGATTGTTGTGATTGTTTTTTTGGGCGAAAAAGAGCTTCGGCCATGCCGGGATCGACGGCCTTGTCTTGCGGGTTACTTGACCTGATCCGGGAATAACACATGAAATTCCATGAAAATATTCCTGTTTTTTACTTTTCTTTATGAAATTCCAGAAAATGTTCAAAAATTCCCCCGCCTTCACACTCGTCGAGTTGCTTGTCGTAATCGCGATTATCGGCATCCTGGCGGGCATCCTGATTCCGACGGTCGGCAGTGTGCGAAAAAGCGCAGCCGACGCGGTCTGCAAGAGCAACGTCCGGCAACTGACAACGGCCTATGTGCTGTTTCTCAATGATCGTGGAATGGTGCCGCTGCCAGAGGCGGTTGGCCCCAATCATGACCCGGAGGGGAAAAATCCGTGGGGTTTGGCTCCCGGCGAAAACAACAACTCTTCGGGGTTCGTGCTGCTCCGCTACTATTATAAATCGGGTCCCAAATACACATGGAGTTCAGGCAGGTGGATTGTGGAAAAAATCGAGCATTGTCCGGCGGGGCGGATGACCGGCCTGACCAAAACCCATATCCTCAATGTTCCCGGTGGAACAAACTATCCGAACATCGACTACGGTGTGAGGAACGGACTCCCGCAGGGCAGTTACCGGGCATTCGGCGAACCTTCGCGGACGCCCCTTTTGTGGGATGCAATCAATTCGCTCTGGAAGATATGGGAGCATTGGATGCCGTTGCGTCATGGCGGGGGGAAAAGCATCAATTGCGGTTTTCTCGACGGGCATGTGGAAACCGTGCGGCAGGATGCGTCGGATGGCCGTCTGTATCGCGAGTGGTGGATGTATGCCACGGGTGGCCCCGGCAATAACCCCGGAACCGAGCCGGATGATAGCAAGCGCGGCGCAGGCGAACAACTCGGAATCACGGAATTGCCAGCGGATTAGAAACCACTTGCGAACGACCAACGGCGAACGGCCAACGATTCCCGCTTGCCTGCCGGAGGAAACACGCCATGTAACAAAACTCATGACGCCTCCTTTTTCGCCGTCGTCGCCATCTCCCTCCGCACCCATGAAGTGCACAAAATGTGGACGGGAATCGCAATACTTGACCACGCACATTGACATTCCGGACGGCAAGACGCGCCACATCTGCATCGATTGCCAGGTGGCCGCCATCCCGGAACTGACCCGGCTGGAGGATGCCAACAGGATGATTGAAGAAATGACCCTGTTGCGCGAAAGCTACGAGAGGCTGGTCTCCCGATGTGGCGGCATGGATGCGCCGTTCCCGACCGGGTTCGAGTCCATCGCGGCCATCGCCTGGACACCACAGAAAGCGTTGCAGGCGGTCAACGTCCTTTTGCGCAATACCGAACAGGATCGGGCCAACATTCTGGACGCCATGCCCGAGGCCGAACGCCTGAAAGTGACTCTTGCCGAGGCAATCAAACACGAAAATTACGAGGAAGCCGCCCGCCTCAAACAACAACTGGATTCCTTGCCCGCGCCAAAAAAACATCAGTGAACAGACAAACAAAGATCAGTGAACAGGCAAACAAGGGACAATAACAAGGGACAATGAACACAGACGGTTTTCGTGATTTGACCTGGGATGATCTGGACTCGTGGGCGGGACACAGGGTGGTCTTGCGCGGGAAGTCCTGCCGCGATCTCGTGAAAGACCTTCGCGTAACGGCGGACGGAGGCCTGCTGGCGCGGGTTCGTGGCGGTGCCGATTACGCCACCGTTGTCCACCTTGATGAGCAGGGGAAATTGCGCTCGGGCTGCACCTGTCCCTACGGTTCCGCCTGCAAGCACGCCGTCGCCGTTCTCCTGTCCTTTCTGGACGCGATCAAGGCGGGGAGAGACGTTCCCGCCGCCGACACGGACGATTCGCGCCTGGAAGAATTGCAAGGGAGCATCGGAGAGAATGAGGAGGATGGGGAGGAGGAGAATGAGGAGGATGGGGAGGAGGAGGGGGGGGAGGAGGCGTCAGACGATGTCGAACCCGGTGAAGGGCAAAAAACGATGGCGAATGACGCGATAGACGACGACCTCGCGAAATTGACGAAGGCTGCATTGTTGAAACTCCTGCGCGAACTCGCCCGCGACTCGGACGAGGTTCGGAAAATACTCCGTGACAAGTTCGCCGCGCGTGCCGCTCCCGTCCGTCCGGCGGCCCTGCTGTCGAAATGGGTTGCCGACGCCAAACGCGCCATCCGCACCGCCACCACCGCCGCCGACTTCGACGATTATGATTACGGACGCGGATACGGCGGAGGCGCGGGGGCGGATTACAACCCGGTGCGCACCCGGTTCAACGCCCTGCTGGACGGCGGGCATTTCGACGCGCTTCTGGCCTTGGGCGTGGATCTGCTTGTCGCCGGGACGCGGCAGATCGAAGTGACGAACGACGAAGGAGAACTCGCGGAGGAAATCGCCGACTGCATGAAAACCGTTTTCAGCGCGCTGGAACGCTCGACGGCGAAGACCGACGCGCAAAAATTGCTTTGGGAACAGGACCTCCGGCTGCGGGACGAATTTTCAATCCTGGACGGGCTGCCGGGTTTGTGGAAAAAGGAAAACTTTCCCGCGCCGGTCTGGTCGGAGGTCGCCGCCGAATGCTCGCGGCGACTCCCGCCTGTTCAGAAAAACAAAAATGCGCCGGAACGGGATGATTTTGAGAGAAAATACAAACGCGGGTCATTTGTCCGGCTGACGGCGGACGCACTGGCGAACGCGGGGCGCGTCGAGGAGGAACTGGCGTTGTTGCGGCGCGAGGCGGACGTGGTGGATTGCCAGACGGAACTGGTTGACCGCCTCCTCGCGCTCGGACGGACGGACGAGGCGGAGCGGCGCTGCCGGGAGGGCATCGCGGCGACCCTTGAAAAAGCGCCCGGAATCGCGAGCCAACTGGAGGAGCGCCTTCGCGACCTGGCGCACAAGAACGGCAACGGTCCGCTCGCCGCCGCGTTTCGCGCAGCGGAGTTTTTCAGTCATCCGGGATTGGATACGTATCGGGCCTTGCGCGACGCAGCCGGGCCGACCGGCGCCTGGGAGACGGTGCGCAAGGGCGTCCTCGGCTGGCTGGAAACCGGGACGCGGCCTGACCACATCGGGAATCAGCCCCGCGCCTCCGCCACGCCCGCCGCCTCCACGTCCGCGTCCGGGGAAAACTGGCCGTTACCCGAAACAGGCCTGCCCGCCGGCTGGGGCCGGCCAAGTCAGAACACATTTCCGGATACGTCTCTGTTGATCCGGGTGGCGATTGAGGAGAAGCGCAACGACGACGCGCTGACCCTCTACAGCCGCCCCCGCGTCATCCTGCGCGGATACGGCACGTGGGAGGCTGGCCACGTCGCGCTGGAACTCGCCGAAGCCATCCGTGAGACCCATCCCGACGCGGCCATGCAAATCTGGCAGGAACGCGCCGAGGCGGAAATCGCCCAAACCAGACCCGCAGCCTACGAAACGGCGGTCCGCCTTCTGGGCGAAATCAAAAAAACCTGCGCGAAACAGGGGCGGGAACACGAATGGCGGCAACGACTCGCCTCCCTCCGCGAGAAACACCGCAGGAAAAGCACTCTCATGGGGATGCTCGACCATCTGGAAGGGGCCAGCCGGAAAATCCTCGGTTGATCCCCGGTTGATCCTCGGTTGACCGGTCCTTGTCTTCTCCATCATTCACGATTCTCGTGGGGGGGGGGGCCGCGCC
>JAISAX010000690.1 GCA_031266495.1 Opitutaceae bacterium | reverse complement strand
CCAGCCCGTGGGATTGCGTGGCATGGGCTTCCAGCCCGTGTACGGGGGGGGGAGGGGAAGGGGAGGGGAGGAGATGGGGGGGGGACTGCGGGTCTTCGCGCCGCCAACGGCTCACATGGGCTGGAAGCCCATGCCACGCGAACCGGCGGCGCTTTGCGCCGTCCACGGGCTGGAAGCCCGTGCCACGCGAACCGGCGGCGCTTTGCGCCGTCCACGGGCTGGAAGCCCGTGCCACTCCGGAATCGTTCTCTTTCTCTTTCTCTTTCTCGTTCTCCTGATCGGGTTCGTACTCGTTCTCGTTCTCTTTCTCTTTCTCCTGATCGTTTTCCTGCTTCGGCACTCGCAAGACGCGCCGGAACACAAATCGGAGAACGAGAATGAGCAAGAGAACGAGAAAGAGAACGAACCCAAACCGGAGAACGAGAATGAGAACGAGAACGAGGGGGCGACGCTGCGCGTCGTCCACGGGCAAGGATGCCCGTGCCACGTTGCCGGAGTCTCGGGCGTCACCGGCTCCAGTCGAGCATGCGCTGGATCGGCGCGAGGGCGCGGGTGCGGATCGGCTCGGGTACGTCGATCCCGGGCGTCATGTGCCGGAGCGCGTCGCGGACTTTTTCAATGGTGTTCATTTTCATGAACCGGCAGTCGTTGCAGGCGCAGGTGTCGGTGGGGCCGGCAATGAAGGTTTTGCCCGGTACTTCGTTGCGCAGGCGGTGGAGCATGCCGCTCTCGGTCACCACGATGATTTTGTCCGACGGCGTCTCTTTGGCGAATTTGACCATCAGCTCGGTCGAG
The DNA here is from genome assembly GCA_031266495.1 of Opitutaceae bacterium. The sequence continues at coordinate 4,917 of JAISAX010000690.1, read as the reverse complement.
CACACTTCGTCGGCGAGGTCGCGGACGGCTTGCACGCATTCGGGGTGCGCGACCACGGGCGCGCCGGGGAAGCGGTCGCGGATTTTTTCAATGGCCCGGGTGGTGAATTGCACGTGCGCGTAACAGCTGCCGGGCCACAGGCGCATTTTGCGGCCGGTTTTTTGTTGCACCCATTGGCCGAGGTTCTGGTCGGGCACGAAGAGGAGTTCGCGGTCGGTCGGCGCTTTGTTGACGATTTTTGTGGCGTTGCCGCTGGTGCAGATGACGTCGCTGAGCGCTTTCACCGCCGCCGAGCAGTTGATGTAGGCAACGACGTACACGTCGGGGTGCGCGGCCTTGTACTCGGCGAGGCGTTCGGCGGGGCATGAGTCGGAGAGCGAGCAGCCGGCCTCGGGTTCGGGCAGGAGGACGGTGCGGGTGGGGTTCACGATCCTGGCCGTCTCGGCCATGAAGTGGACGCCGCAGAAGAGGATCACGTCGGCCTGCGCCGCCTGCGCCTGCCAGGAGAGGCCGAGCGAGTCGCCCACATAATCGGCGACTTGCTGGATGGCTTCGATCTGGTAGTTGTGCGCGAGGAGGATGGCGTTGCGCTCGCGTTTGAGGGCGAGGATTTCTTCCTGGATCGGCGTGAGAACCGGCGCGGCGCGGCGGGGCGCGAGGATCAGCGGTTCGTAGTTGAGAGTGGCGGACATCGGTTGGCTGGCGGTCGGTCGGTGGTTTCAGGCGGATTGGCGTTTTTTCACTTCGGCGAGCAGGCGGACGAATTCGGGGTGTTCGCGCAGCGGGGCCAGGTCGGTGTCCTTCGCCATCCAGGCGGGGTCATCGTAGCCGTGCGCCACGGCGTCCGCAAGCGACCGGAGCGCGTCGGCGGGTTGTTCCATGAGCGCGAGGCTGCACGCGAGGTTGTAGTGGGCAGTGGCGTTGCCGGGTTGCAGGGACACGAGTTTGCGGTCCATTTCCAGCCCGTCGGCAATGCGGCCAGCCTTGGTGTAGAGGCCTCCGAGGAGTTCGATCACCTCGACATACGAGGCGTCGCGGCGCAGCACCGATTCATAAAAACCGATGGCAAACAAAATGTCTTCCTTGCGGGACATGGGGAGATGGGATGGACAAATGGCTGTAGGCTGTAGGCTGAATGGCGGCCCGGCGGTGTGGCGACCCGGCAGTGCGGCGGTGTAGCAGTGCGGCAGTGCGGCGGTGCGACGGTATGGTGGCCGGATTCAGCCTTTTGTTCCGGTGCGGTGTTCGCAGGCGCCCGTTAGCTTGAGCTTGTTGCAGTGGGCGTTGACTTGCAGGCGTTGGGAGACGGGTGTCAGCCCGAGTTTGGTGGACACGGTGCTGCCGTACCACTCCATGAAGGGGGCGCTGATCTCGAAAATCTTGTCGCAATCCACGCAGATTACCTGGGCGACCTGGGCGTTGTTGTCCTTGTTGGGATGGTAATACTTGAGGTTTTTGCCGATATCGACTTCGCGGAGGAGGGCGCTCTCGGTCATGATCGGCAGAGTGCGGTAAACCGTGGCCCGGGACACGGAATCATCAATGGCCCGCGCATGGTCGAGCAACCCTTCGGCAGTGAAGTGCTCCTCCTGCGTGAAAGCGGCCTCGAAGATGGCGAGACGCTGGTTGGTCACGCGCAGGCCTTTGGTGCCGAGGTAGGATTTGAATTTTTCGCGGGCAGCGTCGTTGCTCACAGGGAGGGATTTCGGGCAGGGGAGGGCCGGCTGTCAATGTCGCGGATGTCGCGGATGTCGCGGCGGTCAGGTGGTCAGGTGATAAAAACGTCGGCGAGGGCGATGGTCAGGCCGGGGAAAAGCGTGCTGGAGAAGGATTGCGATTTGCCGAACGTGGCGACCGGGGTGGCGGCGTCCTCGCCGAGACGGTAAAGGGCGAGCGTGTGCCGGGCTGGATCGATGATCCAGAGTTCCTCGACGCCGGTGCGGGCATAAATGGCGCGCTTGAGCCCGAGGTCGTATTTGGCGGTCGAGGGGGAAAGGATCTCGATCACCAGATCGGGCGCGCCCTCGACGCCGTGTTCCTTGATGATGCCGAGGTTTTCCTTGCGGACAAAAAGCAGGTCCGGCTCGTAAACATTGAGGTCGGAAAGATAGACGTCAAAGGGAGCTATCACTGCTTTACCGACAGGATGCTTCCCTAGGTAATTCCGGAGAATGCCACCCAGATTAAGAGCAATATCCTGGTGAAAGAAGTTGGGAGAGGGAGCCATATAAAGATCGCCTTCGATGAGTTGGGAATACGGCGGACCTTCGGGAAGGAGCGCGAAATCGTGGCGCGTGACCGGAGGTGCTTGAGTGGCGGGCATGAGCAAAACCCTGTCCATTCGCCGGCGAACGTCAATCCTCCCGCTTCCCACCTCCCGCCTTCCTCCCGCTTCCCACCTCCCGCCGCGCGTCCCGCGCTTGCACGCGCCGCCCGCTTGTGCCTCAAACGCCCTCCGCACTCGCCCTCCGCACCATCACCATCACGCGCACCATGACCGTTGGCGTCCATCCACTGGCCGGTTTCGACAAGCTCCTGCACTACAAGGTGCCGGAGTCGCTTGGCGCGCAGGTGCAGGTCGGGATGCTCGTGCGCGTGCCGATTCTCAACCGCCTGCGGCTCGCCATCGTCGGCGAGATCGGCACGCCAATCGATTTCCCGGTCGCGAAACTCAAGACGCTGGCCGGCATCGTCTATCCATTTCCCGCCCTGCCGCCGGACCTGCTGCAACTCGCGCGCTGGATGGCCGGCTACTACGCCGCGCCGCTCGACGGCATCATCGAAACCATGCTGCCCGCCGCCGTCCGCAACGCCGCCGGACTCAAGTACGAAAAACTCCTCTCCATCGCCGCGCCGCTCGACCCCGAGGAGTTCGCCCGGCTCGAACACCGCGCCCCTGCCCAGGCGAAATTGTACCGATTCCTGCGCGACCAGTTTCGCCCGCAGAAAAAAACGCTCGTCCTCGCCCGCCTCGGCATCACCGCCGCCGCCAGCAACGTGCTCGTCAAACGCGGCGTGGTCCGCGAGCAAGAACGCCGCGTCGAGCGCGTGGCCTATGCCGACGACTGGGCCGACGGCGAAGCCGTGGCCGCGCACCCGCACAACCTCAACGACGAACAAGCCGCCGCCGCCGCCGCGCTCGCCGCCGCGCTCGCCGCGCGCGCCTTTGGCGTCACGCTGCTGCACGGCGTCACCGGTTCGGGCAAGACGGAGGTGTACCTGCGCGCCGTCCACGATGCGCTGGCGGATGGCGGCGGCGTGGTGTTTCTCGTGCCCGAGGTGGCGCTCACGCCGCAGACGGTAGCCCGGCTGCGCGGTCGCCTCGAAGCCATCGCGCCGGGCAACAAGGTCATAGTCTGGCACAGCCATCTCAACGACGGCGAACGCATGGACGGCTGGCTCGCGCTCGCGACCGGCGAAGCCCGCATTGTGGTCGGAGCGCGCTCGGCGATCTTCGCCCCCGTGCGCAACCTCCGCCTCGTCGTCGTGGACGAGGAGCACGAACCCGCCTACAAGCAGGACGAAACCCCGCGCTACCACGGCCGCGACGTCGCCGTGATGCGCGCCAAACTCGCCGGCGCCTTCTGCCTGCTCGGCTCGGCCACGCCCTCGCTCGAAACCCACGCCAACGCCCAGGCCGGCAAATACACCCGGCACCGGCTCACGAAACGCATCGACACCCGCCAACTCCCGCACATCGAGATCGTGGACCTGCGCATTGAAGCCATGCGCAACCGCGGCTTCACGACCCTCTCCCGACGCCTCGCCGAGGCCATGCGCGACCGCTATGAAAAACGCGAGCAGACCATCCTCTTCCTCAACCGCCGCGGCTACTCCAGCGCCATGCAATGCCGCAAATGCGGCCACGTCGAGGAGTGCCCCCATTGCAGCGTGTCGCTCACCTATCACCGCGCCGACGAGACCCTCCGTTGCCACCTCTGCGGCTACCAGAAAACCGCCCCCGCCCGCTGCCCCGCGTGCGCCGCGCCCGACATCCGCTGGCGAGGCATGGGCACGCAACGCGTGGAGGAAGCCGTCCGCCGCGTCCTCCCCGACGCGCGTATCGAAAGAATGGATGCGGACACCATGCAAAAGAAAAACCGTTTCCGGCAACTCCTCTCCGAATTCCGTGCCGGCAAGATCGACCTGCTCGTCGGCACGCAAATGATCGGCAAGGGACTCGACTTTCCCAACGTCACGCTCGTCGGCCTCGTCGATGCCGACATCTCGATGCACATCCCCGATTTCCGCGCCAACGAACGCACCTTCCAGCTCCTCGTGCAAGTGGCCGGACGCGCCGGGCGCGGCGACAGGGCCGGTGAAGTGATTGTGCAAACCTTCACGCCGCACGCCGGAGCGATCCAGTACTCACGCCACGCCGACTACGACGGTTTTGCCGAAACCGAATTAAAAATCCGGACCGATTTCGGATACCCGCCTGCGCGCCACCTGATCCACCACCTCTTTCGCGGACCGAATCCGGAAAAGCTGCAATTCTTCGCCGAGCAGTGGGCCAGACTCGTCGAGAAGGAACTCGGCTCGCGAGTCGAGCTGCGCGGCCCCGCGCCCTGTCCCATAGAAAAGATCAAGGACGAGTACCGATTCCAGCTCTGGTATTTCATCAACGGCAACGTCAGCGCCATCGTCACCGATCTCGCGCGCCTGCGGGCGACGTTCACCTGGCCGGAGCAATTCGTGCAAGTGCTCGACGTCGATCCGGTCAACCTGAGCTGAGCGTTGCCTCACCGCGTGGCACGGGCATCCAGCCCGTGATCCGGAGTGGCGCGGGCGTCCCGCCCGCAAGCGTTGCCTCACCGCTCCGGAGTGGCACGGGCTTCCAGCCCGTGGACGGCGCGAAGCGCCGCCAATCAGTCCGGCCAACAGCCTCCGGAACAGGGGCTGGAAGCCCGTGCCACG
>JAISAX010000686.1 GCA_031266495.1 Opitutaceae bacterium | reverse complement strand
CGTGGCACGGGCTTCCAGCCCGTGGACGGATCGGCAATAAAGCGCGCCTCCCTCCCGCCACTCCCGCCACTCCGGAATCACGGGCTGGAAGCCCGTGCCACTTCCGGAACACGGGCAAGATGCCCGTGCCACGCCGGAGCATGTCCACTTTTTGAGATGCGCCCCGCGTCTTCTGTGTAATTTTTTCTTAACTACATCATTCGCCACACGCCACACACCATACATCACACACCACCATGAAACCACTCATTCTTCTCGATCCGCATCCGCGTCCGGTCGATCTGATTTTCGACGCCGCCACCAGGGCCAGGCTCGAAAACATCGGCAACGTCGTCTGGCACGACGGTTCTTCACCCGCGCACGACGCGCACATCGACCGTTACCTGCCCGAGACAACCATCCTCATCGGCCAGTCATCCCTGCCCAGGGAACGCCTCGATCGCGCGCCGAAGTTGAGAGCCGTTTTTAATGTCGAGAGCAATTTTTTGCCCAACATCGATTATGCCGAATGCCACCGGCGCGGCATCCCGGTGCTCTCCACCGGCCCCGTCTTCGCCAGGCCGGTCGCCGAAATGGCGCTCGGCATGGCGCTGGCATCCGCACGGCGTATCCACGAGGCGGATGCAGCCGTCCGGTCCGGCAAGGAGACGCTTTACGGCGAGGGCGACAACCAGGACTCGTTCCTGTTGTCCGGAAAAACACTCGCCATCGTCGGTTTCGGGAACCTGGGGCGGGCGCTGTTCCCGTTGGTAAAACCCTTCGGAGGGGAAATCCTTGTATCCGATCCGTGGATTCACCCCGCGGTGCTGCGCGAACAGGGAGCGATTCCTGCCTCGCTCGGCGAATGTTTCGCCCGCGCCTCGATTGTTTTCCTGATGGCGGCCACCACGACGGAAAATGCCGGCGGCATCGACGCCCGGTTTTTCCAAAAAATGCAACGCGGCTCGATTGTCGTTCTTGCGAGCCGGGCGGGCATTGTGAATTTCGACCACTTGCTGGATGCGGCGGCGTCGGGGCACATCCGCGCCGCCATCGACGTGTGGCCCGACGAACCGATTCCGCAAAACCACCGGGCGCGTGCCACGCCCAACACGCTTTTGCAGGCGCACCGCGCGGGCAACATCCCGGAAATCTGGCCGTGGATGGGGCAGCTCGTGGCGGATGACATCGAACAAATTCTCAAAAACCTGCCGCCGCAGCGCTGCCAGCGCGCGCAACCCGAAACGGTGACTCGCATTCGCAGCAAACCTGTTTCCTGATCGGCGCTGCATGAATGTAAACATACCTGATCGCGATTTCGACGCCTGCATTTTCGATTGTGACGGCACGCTTGCCGACACGATGCCGTTGCATTACCGGGCATGGTCCCGCCTCGTTGCGGAGGCGGGGGGCCATTTTCCCGTCGAGCTGTTTTACAGTTGGGGCGGGCGTCCGAGCGAGGAAATCGTCGCCTCGCTCAACGCGCTCCATCCCGGAAAACTCAACCTTGATCCCGTCCGCGCGTCCGCCGTCAAAGAGGAGTATTTTGTCGAATTGTTGCCCGAAGTCCGCCCCATCGTTCCTGTAGTGGAATTCGCCCGACAATGGCATGGGCGCGGGAAACCGCTGGCCGTGTCTTCGGGAGGGTACCGCAAATTTGTCGAGATGACGCTTGAGGCCATCGGTGTCCGCGACCTGTTCGGGATCGTGGTGTGCGCGGAAGACTACGCGCGCGGGAAACCGCATCCCGATCCGTTTCTCACGGCCGCGGCGCGGCTCGGAATCGCGCCGGAAAGGTGTCTCGTTTTCGAGGACAGCCCCGCCGGGATTGCCGCCGCCCGGGCCGCCGGGATGCACTGCGTCGTGGTTCGGCTGCCAGAGGAGAAAGAAGAGAGAGAAAAGAAAGTTCCTGACTGTCTCCGGATTCAATCCGAAGCTTGAACAACAACCGCAGGAGGTGGTTGAGCGCATGTTTTTCATTTTCCAGATTGATGTTACGCAGACGAGGGCTTTTGAGGCCCGATCCGAGCCGGTCCGGGGAGAGCACGCGTCTCGCGAGCTGTGTCCGGCGTCTCGCCGGACACGATCCGGGATGGACCGGACGGACCGGATCGACAGAAAAGGCTTGGGCGAGACGCCCAAGCCAGCACGCGAGACGCGTACGCTCCCCGGACCAGTTGCCTGCGTACCATCAGTTTCCAGATTGTGCCGTTGGCGTTGTGATCGGTCGCGATGTTTCCCGCGTGATTTTATCCGCTTACTCGCGCGCGTTGCGAGCAGATCTGCGGCGCACAGTCGTGACGCAACGTATCGCCTTCAGGTGGAAGGCCAGGTTTTTTCGCGTCGCGTGGAGACTTTATTTAGCGTCTTTCTATCAACAATCCCTGGTAACCGGCGGGGACAACCATGCGGTCCCGCCAGAAAACGACGGCATCAGGCGTTCCTTCCAGTTGATAATCGCGTCCGGGGATCGGCTCGGGATGTGCAGGATCGGAAAAATCGAGGATGCGTATCCGCCTGTTCAGCCGGTCGCTCAACGCGACGAGATTGCCGTGTGCGGTTGGAAAACCGGCCAGTTTATCCCCGGTCAGGCCATGCTGTGGCCAACTCGCGGAAGGGCCGGGCTGATTGGGGTCGAGCAACACATATTTGCCGCGAATGATATAAAAAAGTTTGTTTCCCAGGACAGCCATGCCATCGGTATGCCCCGCGAGGCGTTCGACAAGAGTATTGCCGGGTTCGGGTTTGTCACCGCCCAGATCATACCATGCAAGTCCGCCCGAATGCCAGTTGAGCGCGGTCCAACGTCCGTCCAGCAATGGACCGTTGGCGAGATAATCATGATATAACAAACTGATCTGGCGATGAGACCAGACCAGTTCGGGACGCTCCGGATCGGCAATATCGGCAAAGTGCAAAATCCCGGTCCGTGTCGAGAGCACGGCAAAACGGCTCCCCTCCGGTATGCGTATCTGCTGCAACAACTGTCCGGGGGGCGCCGCCATATGGCCGACGAGACGCAGGGCGTTATCGTCTTCGATCTTGTAGATGCCAAGTCCCTTCATGCCTTCTGCCGTATAAAGATAGTCGCCATGAATGCGGACATCATAGACATCCGGGATGTCCCATTTGCGGACCGGTTCGATGAACCGGTCGCCAAGCCGCACGGCATGAAGCCCCGCATGGCTCGCGGCAACATAGGCGACAGGCCCGCGCAAAACAGCGCCCCGCACCTGTCCGTCAACCGGATAACATATCCAGTCCTTGTATTCCCGTCCTCCCGCTCTCTTCCGCTTTTCGGGAATATAGACAAGTTCACCGGATTTGTCCGCCGCGGGAGTGTCGCGAGCAGTCATGCCTGCCGGGAGCCTGGCAACATAAAGGCCGGTTTTTACTCCGGTAATATAAATAACACCTTCACCTATGGCTATGCCGGAAACGGCATCCGGGAGCTTGCCTTTTACCGGAAGTTCTATCCGGCCCGCGAACAGCGGGGCGCGCACATTCGCGACATCCAACAAAAACACGCCATTGTGCGTGTCGGCAACAAATGCATAAAGGCCTTTGCTCCCGCGGCTGGTCCGCACTGTCCAGAAATCATTAAACCGGTAAAATAGCGGTGGAAATTTTGTGACGGAAAGCAGATCCGGTTTCCGGGGGTCTTTAATGTCGTGGATTTCAAGTCCGTGCCCGCGTCCATCGCGTTTGTCTTTTGGACCTTTTTTCGCATGATGGCCGGTCGCGGCAAAACAAAGGGTTCCGTTGACTTCCACGCCGTCGCCATATCCGTCCATCTGTATTCGGGAGAGATGGGCGGGGGTCTCCGGTGCGGAAACATCATAAATATCGAGTATCCCCGCCTGCCAGTTGCCGACGTAAAGCTTTTTCCCGGAATAATACGCGGACTGCGCTTCCGGTGTCTTCTGCAGCGTGATATGCCGGGGGTGTCGCGGATCGGAAACATCAATTACTTCCACACCATAAACGCGGAGCGCGACAAAAGCCACGTTGCCCGAGACTTCGACTCCCGTTGCCAGTTCAATCGTATCAAAGCGCGACAACACTTGGGGGCTTGCCGGATTGGCGACGTCAATGATCCAGAGTCCGAACTCGCGGGCTGCAATATAGGCACGTTCGTTTCGTATAACAACCTGCCGCACTGTGCCAAGCCCTTCATACGAGCCGACCAGCCGGGGGGATTCCGGGTCTTGCGTGTCGAAAATGCACAGTTTGCCGTCGCCTGTAACATAAAGATGATTCCCTTCCTTCGCCACCGCCATGCAACGGGAAAAGCCGGCGATTTTTTTTGCGGGAATTGCCGGGCCGTAACCGGACGCAGGCGGCGCTTCGGGATCCGCAACCAGTGGCACGCCAGGGTTGGGCCGGGCCAACAATAACAGGGCGATGAAAAGGAAACGATTTTTTTGCGTATTCATGCCGGATTCGTTGTTTCAGGATTATTTCACTGACGGTACGCGGATCGACCGTAGGGGCGTCGCTTGCGACGCCCGCGCCAGGCGGAGAGAATTGGCGTATCTCCCGTTGCGAAAGGTCGTTGAGGGCTTCGCAAGCGAAGCCCCTACTTTTCGGCTGCGTAACATCAGTTATTTCAAAGGAGTCAGGTGAGTTTACAGCCCTGCGTTTCTGGGTACGGAAGCCACGTGGCCATCAAAATAAAGCCGGTTGCGTGTGTCACCCCACACCGGTCCGGAGGGGATCATGCCTTCCTGATACCAGTCAGCGGAATACCCCAGATCGGTAAACGCGGGGTTGTCGTCTTTCAGGCAAAGGTCCAGTTCAGTCAATATCCAGACCCGGCTCGGACCGCCAAATTCAGCAGTGTCTGCCTCTGTAAAAGGAGGCTGCACCAGTTTGTCTCTGGCGGCATCATACCAGCCGAGTACATAGAGCCGGGTCTTCCCTTCCCGCCTGAGATAGGCGTTCTGGATATAGTTTGGTTTTATCGTTTCCTTCCCCTGTTCCTGTCCGGGAAACAGGCGCATGAAACCGGGATTTTGAAGTTCCTTGACCCGTGCATAGCGACCTGCCGCCAGAGTTGAGCGGTCCGGATAACTCATGTAGGGGCCAATTGCAGGCGCAAGTTGTAAACGTCTTCCGTCTTTGTCGCAATCTTCCGTCGCGCGTCCATATCTCCAGTTTTGTGATACTCCCCCTGGTCCGGGCACGCGGTCACGGTGTTCCACCCGGTAAGTGAGGATGGCGACGCCGACCTGATGCAACCGGGAGATCGCCTGAGCCTTGAGCGAGGTCTGCCGGACTTTTCCGACGACCGGAATGATAATCGCCGCCAGAAT
>JAISAX010000697.1 GCA_031266495.1 Opitutaceae bacterium | reverse complement strand
TGTGTGTGTGTGGGGGGGGGGGGGGGGAGAGGGGAGGCGGGTGAAGTGGACGGGGCATGACGGATTTCCGGGGGCAGGTTTGTATTCAGGGTTCAATGATGACGTATCCGGAATTGTTTACCTCGACGGGTCCGGAGACGGTGAGGCCGAAGGGATTTTCGGGAAAATCGGTGGCCGCCGTCGCCGCCGTCGCGGCCTGGTTGGCGCGGGTGATGCGGTTGCCTTTGACCAGGATGTCGTCGGCCTGGTTGATGTGAATGGCGGGACCGCCGACGTTTTCGATGATGTTGTGTTCGATGCGGATGCCGCGGTTGCGGGCGACGAGGGGGGGAGGGGCGTCGGGCGTTTCACCGCGATGCACGATGGAAATGGCGCCGGGAGTCCAGGCGGATTTTCGCAAGAGATTGGGGTCGAAGGCGGAGTTTCTGATCGTGTTGCGCCGGAGGATGACGTCGCTGACCCAGCCGGCTTCGCGAAAGGCGACAAATTCGTGTCCGAGAGTGACCGGGGCCTGCTTGATGCCGTCGATGAGGTTGTCCTCGATCAGGCCGTGGCTGGCGAGGATGCGGAGGGCGCGGCCGCGGTGCCGGGTGAAGCGGTTGTTGCGAATGATGTAGCCGGGCGCGGCGGTGGCGGGGATTTCGACAATGTCGCCGGCGGCGGGAGTGAGCGGCGCATCGAGCTTGAGGCGGTAAAGGGTGAATTTTCCGAGGGGGATGGAATCCGCCTGGACGGCGCGCGGGAAGAGGCGTCCGGCGAGGTCGCGGAAGCGCGGGGCGGGCGCGGGGTCGATGTCGAGGCTGACTGCACGGGCGGTGCCGGTCAGGTCGAAGTTGTCGCGGGCGAGCGTGCGCACCTCGTCGCCGGGACGGATGATCGCGGGGAAATTTTCGCGGTCGTGAGCACGGACGAGGTTGACGAGGTTGTTCGCGGGATCGGATTCGGCGACGACGAAGGCGATGCCGTGGAGGTTGACGGAGTCGTCGCCCATGCGGGTGAAATCGCAGTGTTCGAGGACGGGGCCGGTGCGGGCGTAGGCGTAGTTGAAACCGTCGGCGGAGGTGGACATGAGGCGCGGGATGGTGGCGCCAGGCGGGGGGGGACCGGGGGCGATGGTGATGTTTTTGAATACGTTCCGTCCGTCCATGTAACGGAGCAGCATGGCGGGGCCGGGGGCGCTGCGGATGGTGATGTGGTCGAAGGCGAGGTTGCGGCTGCGTTCGGCGCGGAAGGCGCCGCGTTCGCGGCGGATGTCCTGCAGGAGATAATCGCCGGTGGAGAGGTGCGCGAGTTGCCAGCGTTGGTCGGGGCCGAAGGCGAGTTGCCCGCGGCGCGGAGAGAGGGCGCGGGCGGTGGCGGCGTAGATGTCGGGCGCGTCGCGTTTCCATCCGCGGGTGTCGGGGGAGAAAATATGGGCGCGGTTGACAACGCGGTCGGGTGCGAGGTCGGGATAACCGTCGTGCACGGTCCAGGCGAGGGTGCCGGCGGCGGTGTCAATGGCGTCGATGACGCCTTGCGTGAAGGGCAGCGGATCGAAGTCCACGGTGAAGCCGCGCAGGGTGAGGTTTTCGCATCCGGCGATGGAGAGGCCTCCGTCCTTGAGGTTGGTGAAGACGAGCGTCGCGCCGTCGCCATCGATGGTGAGGCGGGAGAGTTCGCGCAGACGAAGGGCGGAGGCGAGCCGGTGTTCGCCAGCGGGGATTGTGACGCGAGCGGCCCCGCGCGCCGCCGCGTCGTCAATCAGCGCCTGGATGCCGATGGACGGCGGCGTCTCCGGTTGTGATTTGTTTCCGGATACGGAAGCGGCAGCAGCGACGGCAACCGGCAGCGCGGCTGTCGCAAGCGTGATGAGCGGGCGGATCATGAGCGTGAGCGGCGCGCGGCGTGGCGCGAGCGCCGGAGCCGGCAAGCGCAACCGAGGGCAAGCGCGGCGGCTCCGAGAAGCGAAGCGACGGTGGCGGGTTCCGGGACAGGGGTGCCCTGGACGTAGAACTCGAACGCCCTGTTGGCAGTGGCCGTGGTCAGCGGGCCGGCGGCGCCGGTGCTTGTGTCGTTGAGGCGTTCGAGGACAAGCCCGCCGGGGCAGGCGGTGGTGCCGGCGGCGCCGATCTGGAATCCGAGGGCGATGCCGCGGTTGGCGGCCGGCTCGTCGAAATGGAGCAACACGCCATAAGCGTTGCCCGCCTTCATCTGTATGTTTACGGCGGATACATCAAAGACGAGATAATCGTTTTTGGCGATGGCGGTGGCGGGTGTTTTGCCCGAAAGCGTGCCGAGCACGGTGGCGGAGGAGGCGGAGAGGTCGGACGCGAAGCTGTAAATGGTGAGCGTGAAGGGAGTTTCCATGCAGGCATTCGCCGCGCTCGTATTGACCCCCGACGAGACGAAAAACGAGATCGCGTCAAAGGAGGCGTCCTGCGTGGCGGTGAAGGACTGGCCGATGTCGCGCCAACCGTCGGTGGATACGCCCGGATCGGCGCGCCAGGCGCGTCCATCGGTGCCCGTTGGCGTGAAGGAGGCGACGAGATTGTCGGCGGGTTTGATCGTCGTGGCGGTGAGTGTGGCAACAACAGGAGCAGGATCGGAGGCGCGGGCGGACGTCGCCCCAAGGGCAAACAGGAGCACGGCGGCGAGGATGAAAGCCGTGCCCGTATGTGCGAAACGGAGACGGAAACGGAGAGGGAAACGGGAACGGAGAGGTGCCTGGATAATTTTCATCCAAACATACTACCGGTTTTGCGGAGGCGCTGTCTTTGGCAAAACGAGCCACAATTTTGCTTTTTCGGGACATCCGGAAATCAACTACGGATGCCCCGGCGGACGTCCCGGAATCCTCCGCCTTTACTTCCGGTTTTTGCCGGATTTTGCGCCCGTTTTCGGGCGAACAAAGTCGGGCATGGCGCAAATGGATTTTTTCCGGGATTCATGTCAGGAGTTATGGAAAGTTTATCCCGGTTTATCGAGTTTACCTTTCAGGCAGGTAAACTCGATAAACCGGGATAAACTTTCCATAACCTGGTTACTACCTGAAGTTACGCGGTTCGACTGTAGGGGCTTCGCTTGCGAAGCACTCAAGGACCTGACACAAGTGGAGATACGTCAATCCGTTTGCCTGGCACGGGCTTCGCAAGCGAAGCCCCTACGAGAGGCACCGCGTAACATCAGTTACTACCTGAAGTTACGCGGTTCGACTGTAGGGGCTTCGCTTGTATTCGCCAAACACATACCTTCGCACGGCGGGGGGGGCCCCCCCCCCCCCCCGCCCGGGCCCGGCCCCCCCCCAATGGAAAATAAGAAAAACCACCCACACCAGTTTATGTGCAAT
>JAISAX010000666.1 GCA_031266495.1 Opitutaceae bacterium | reverse complement strand
CCCCCCCCCCCCCCCCGCCCTCCCCCCCCCCCCCCCCCCCCCCCCTCCACCCCCCCCCGGGGGGGCGCCCCCCCCCCCCCGCCACTCCGATCCGGCGGCTTCGCCGTCTCTCGGGGATTGTCGATTGTCAGATTGTCAGTAAAAGCCCGTGCCACGGCTTTGCTTCCTGCTTGTCCAGTTTTTGAGATGCGCCCCCTGATGTGCCTGGGCAGGAGGAAAACGTGCAATCTGGTCAGCGTTTTCCGGGTTTTCCGGGTTCCTTTGCCGGGGGCAGGTAATTGGCGGTGGTCACGACCCTGCGTCCGGTGCGGGATTCGAGTTCGAGACGGGCGTTGCGGGCGACCCGGCCACCGGTCCTGGCGGCAAGCGTGTTCTCCGACATGCCTGTGGCCTCGACGGATTCGGCAACCTGCCGGGTGGAGAGTTCCGCCAGCGCGGTGAAGATAAGCTCGGCTTCGCTCATGTGGTCGCGCAGGTTTTGTGAGGTGAGTTTTTTCAGGCTTTTGTGATTCTGCACACTCACGTCGCTCCACTCGCGATGAATGATGTTGGTGAGGATTGCGTACTCTTCGCCTTCCTTGATGTCGTGATTTTTCCAGTAATCGGTCAGCTTGTTGCGGGTTTCCTGACCGAGCATTCGTTGTTGTATCCATTTCTCGCTACGCCCGTGTTGTTGCCAATACTGACGGGCGCGGTCGAGGGAGCGGGCGGGGTCGGCCATGTCTTGCATGCGTTCGTAACCGACTTTGGCGAGCCAGAGTTTGACAGGCTCGGCCTTGGGACTGGGAACACTTTGGATGAGCCGCAACAGGGTCTCGGCATTGGCCACGTCGGTAAGATAATTTTTCCCGTCGGCAGCGGGAAGTTTGAGTCGGTTACAAGCTGTAACCGACTGGCTTCCTTCCTTGGCGAGACGATTTTTTAGAACTTTCCAGTAGTTTCTGGCCGTCTGAAAATCCGGTTGCTGCGTGAGGACTTGAATGATGTCCACTACCGAAAAAAACCAGGTCCCGGTTTTTTGATCAAAAATACGGCGGATTTTTTTGCCTTCGAAGAGTGCGGGACTGTTTTCCATTCTTTATTGATGATTTGAGTGTTAAATCCAACCGGTTACAAGCTGTAACCGGTTGGAAACTGGAGCATGAAAATCGGCAGTGAATTTCCTCCCCCCCCCCCCGAATACATTGTATTTAACTGGTTTAATTTCATCAGGTTTGGCAACACGTTCAAAGTCACGCTTGAAGGACTCGGCGGATAACATCCATCACAAATAATGAACTCCCGATATCCCTTGTATCCAAAACGCCATTCCCTGCTTCTCGACGGGATGTGGGATTTTTGTTGGCTCGGCGACGTGGACGCCACCGCGTTCCAGCCAACCACGCAGAACGCGATCTTCGACGAAATCGCCGCCGTCCCCGGTTGCTTCAACCTCGCCGGTCCCCGCATCGGACGCCGGGGCGTCGGGATCTACCGCACGCGATTCGTTTTTCCCTCCGGATTGTCAGAAAAAGCCCGGCTCCGCTTCGGCGGACTCGGCCTCTACGCCCGCATCTGGCTCGACGGCGCCGACCTCGGCGAAATCAAGACTCCCTACGCGACCGTCGAAATCAACACGGACGTGCCGCCAGTCCGCAACGACAGCCATGAACTTCTTGTTCTGGTGGACAACCGTTCCGGCAACCCCCGGACGGTCCCCATCTTCAAACCCTGCGCCGATTTTTACGGTTATGGCGGTATTTACCGCAGCATGACGCTCACCCGGTTGCCGGATACCCGCGTCGAACGTGTAAAAATCACCACACTCGACACCGCCACCGGTCGCGTCCGGCTGGAGGCCCGGCTCGGCGGCAACATCCCCGACCGCCTCCGCGTCCGTCATGCCTTCGACGATGGCGACCCGGTCGAAACCGCGCTGGCCCCGGACGGGAAACAGACCCTCGTGATCGAAACGCACGTGCCCGGCCACCGCGTCTGGTCTCCAGAACATCCCGATCTTCACACGCTTTCCTTCGGCATTTCATGTGCGGATGCGGAGAAACCGTTTGAAGAGGGCGACACCGTCATCGAACGCTTCGGTATCCGGACCATTGCTACGCAAGGACGCGATATCCTTCTCAACGGCGAGCCTGTCCGCCTGCGCGGAGTCAACCGCCACGAATCGCATCCGCAATCCGGTCCTGTCCAGCCCGCGCAGCTCATCGCGGACGATCTTCAATGGGCGCGCGAACTCGGCGCCAACTTCATCCGCGCCGTCCACTACCAGCCCGACCCCGGTTTTCTTGACGCCTGCGACCGCGCCGGATTTCTCGTCTGGGCCGAAAGCCTCGGCTGGGCACAACCCGAAACCGACGCGCAAAACCCCGCCGTCACCGCTCTCCATCGCGACGCCGCGCTCGCTCTCGCCGACACGTGCCTCAACCATCCCTCGGTCATCATCCATGCTTTTTTGAACGAAAGCTGTTCGGACACGCCCGCAGGCCGCGCCCTTTACCAAACCCTGGCGCAAACGCTCCGCGATGCCGACTCCTCGCGGTTGATTTCCTACGCCTCGAACCGCTTTGAAAAAGACCTCTGTTTCGACCTTGCCGACATTATTTCCATCAACCCCTATCCCGGCTGGATTGACGGTTTCGACGACATGGCGAACGACCCGGATCGTCGCTGGACGACATCGGCACTCTCGCGCATTCGCCCCGAAATCGATCGCCTTGCCCGCTACTTTGCGGAGACGCCGGCGCACAGGCAAAAACCGCTCCTCGTCAGTGAAATCGGCGCTTGCGGCCTTTACGGTTTTCGCGACCGCACTCGCGCCCAGTGGAGCGAGGAATTTCAGGCCGACTATTTTGACGAGGCAATTCGCGCCGTGTGGGAAAATCCGCGCTACGCGGGCGTGACGCTCTGGCAGTTTTTCGACACGCGCAGTTACGCGCACGACGGCCCCCAGCTTCGCGGCAAACCGCGTGGCTTCAACAATGCCGGCCTCCTCGACGAGTACCGCCGCCCCAAACTGGCCTTCGACACCGTCAAGACGCTCTTCCGGCGGTACCGGGACGAACCTTCCGTCGTGCGCGAGGCATGACATTGCGGAGACGCGCGGGATGCCCGCGCCCCGGCGGCCTCCTGTTTCCCCATCGGCAGCGCCTCGACCGCGTCGTCGGCGCGCAGCATGGCGTCGCTGTATGTGTTCCATCGCGAACACGAGCGCAGCGTGCGTGGCGTCCTGCGCGACGAGTGCCTCGGCCGTATCGCCTCCGCCATACGCCTGGCCCAGGTGACGCCGCCCGACCAGCGCGCCGCCACGCTCGCCGCCGTGAGCACCCCGCTCACGCACTACTGGCTCACGTCCGGCCCGCCCGGCTCCTCCGCCGCCTGGCAGGACACCGCGCGCGAGCAACTCCTGCGTGACACGCTCTCCGCCGATCACGGGCAGCCGGTGCCCAGCCTGTTCCGGCTCGATCCGATGCTCGACCGGCGCTCCTCCGCCGGGGCGGGGAGGGTGGAACTCCCCCCCCCCCCCCCTCCCTCCGTGTCCAGCCGGCGACAATCGTCACGGTTTTGTCGATACCGAGGGTGGCCGGGTCGTGCGGCTGGGTGACGACGGGGTCACCGGCAAAGTCCCACTCGGCGCGTTCGATGGCCTGCGTGTACTCGCGGGCGAGTTCGGCGGCCTGGTCACGCCAAGCGCAGAAGTTTTCCATGTGTTGCAGGTCGGCGCGGGCCGCGGTAAGGAAGGCGGCGGACACGTCGAACACGCCGGCCAGTTGCGCGAGGCCGGTCAGGTGATTGTTAGCCCAGGCCAGTTGGCCTTTAACGTCGTTAGGGAAGTAACCGCGACGGGTGTTGTTGCTCATGATGATTTCTTTATTTTGTTGTTAACAGACACGTTACAGAAAACAGGGTGTGCGTGCACCAGGCTCCGGTGCGTTTTCCCCGGTCGCGGGTGCGCGTGCACCGGAGCCGGGTGCATGCGCACCTGATGCCGGGTGCACACGCACCGGCGGCGGAGGCGCGCGCACCGGCGACCGGGGCATGTGCACCGGCGGCAGGTGTGCGTGCACCGGCGACAGGTGACGGGCGTCACTTGCCCCGGGTGCACGCGCACCGGGCGCGGGTGCACGCGCACCGGAGACCGGGGACGCCGGGGAGCGGCAGGGAAAACGGCAGTGCGACGGCGTGCCAGACAGTGTGTGAGTGGAAGCGACATGGGAGGGACGAAGGGCGTCGCAGGGACGCCATCCCGGCCACTTCGGCGGGAGGACGGCTTCCGGGTGTATCCCGAAATCGTCCCACCGGTTGCGGTGGCGCGAGATACCCGTTTCCATTCAATGTCGGCAACGGTAACAAGGTTAAACGGCGGTGTCCGGCAGATATGTTACCGTCTTTCTGCGCAACCCCTTGAAAAGCAACCCAAGTATCTGCGTTCATGCCTGCTCTGCTGACATCACTTCCGGTTGCACCCGATTGACGGAGCCCCGTCATCCGAGGCTTGCCGCCACTTGCTCCGGGTTGTCAGGCTCACGCCCTTCATGAGCAATTTTACCCGCGCCGACGGTCGCCGTGCCGACCAACTCCGTCCCATCTCGTTCGAGGCCGATATCGCCCCGCACGCCACCGGCTCCGTGCTGGTTTCGTTTGGCAACACACGCGTCATCTGCGCGGCCACCATCGAACAAAAAGTGCCGCTCTGGATGAAACAGCAAAAAGTCCCCGGCGGCTGGCTCACCGCCGAGTATTCGCTTCTCCCCTACAGCACGCATGACCGCAAGGCGCGCGACATCTCCAAAGGCAAGCTCGACGGCCGCACCGTGGAGATCCAGCGGCTCATCGGCCGTTCGCTGCGCGCCGTCCTCGATCTCGCCCGGCTCGGCGAAAACACCCTCTGGATCGACTGCGACGTCCTCCAGGCCGACGGCGGCACCCGCACCGCGTCCATCACCGGCGCGTGGCTCGCCGCCCGCCTCGCCATCCAGACGCTCCTCGACGCCGGCAAGCTGGCGGAAAACCCGCTCACCGACTCCATCGCCGCCATCAGCGTCGGCGTGCTCGACGGGCGCGAACTCCTCGACCTCCCCTACGCCGAGGACAAGGACGCCCAGGTCGATTTCAACGTCGTCATGACCGGTCGCGGCCAGTTCGTCGAAGTGCAGGGCACCGGCGAGGAGGCCACGTTCTCGTACGAGCAGTTGCAAGCCCTCATCGCTCTCGCGCAAAAGGGCCTGAAAGAAATCTCCTCCCTGCAAACCGCCTTCCTCACCCGCCAGTTGCTCGCAACGTGAACCGTTTCGAAGGTCGAAAGTCGGAAGGTCGAAAGTCATCACCGGCCCGCCGGAGCGGGCCATTTCCCCAGGTAAAATGCTCCGTGCAACGGAGCCGCTGGCGACCTTCGACCTTTGACCTCCGACCTTCCGACTTTCGACCTTCGACCTTCGACTGATAATCATGCCCCGCGTCCGGATTCTCCTCTATTTCGAGATTTTCAAACTCGCGTTTGCCGGACTCGCCGCCAACAAGCTGCGGTCCTCGCTGACGATGCTCGGCATCGCCGTCGGCGTGTTCTCCGTCATCGGCGTGATGACCGCGATCAGCGCGCTCCGCAGCTCCGTCGAATCGGGCCTGAGCGTCCTCGGCGCGAACAGCTTCCGGATCACCCGGTATCCAGCGATCAACTTCACCGATCCGCGGCAACGTTTCGCCAACCGCCGCGCGATCTCTTATGCCGAGGCCGCGCGTTTCAAACAACGGCTCGCCGCCCTGGACGCCGCCGCCCTCTCCGCTCCGGTGCGCGTGTGCCTCCAGCTCGAACGCGGGGGGCAGAGGGCGGTTTACGGCGAGCGCCGCACCAACCCCAGCCTCCAGCTCATCGGCACCGACGAGAACTACGTGCCCGCCGCCAGCTTCGAGATCGCCCGCGGCCGCAACCTCACCGCCGGCGACGTCGAGTTCGGCCGCTCCGTGTGCGTCGTCGGCGACGAGATCGCGCAACGCCTCTTCCCCGACGAAAACGGCATCGGCCGGACGATCCGGGCCGGCGGCAAGAACTACACCGTCGTCGGCACGCTCGCGCCGAAAGGCACCTCGTTCGGCCAGAGCCAGGACAACCGCCTGCTCGTGCCGGTGCCCCGGTGGCTCCAGGATTTCGGCCAGCGCGGACGCTCCGTGAGCCTCAACATCGAAGCGCCCTCCCAGGCCGAGCTCCCCGCCACCCGGGACCGCGCCATCGGCGTCATGCGTCTCGTCCGCCAGCTCGAACCCGAGGACGCCGACGATTTCGAAGTCTATACCAACGACTCGCTCATCGAAACCTTCAACAAGATCGCCGGCATGATCACGATCGGCTCGTTCATCATCAGCGCCATCGCGCTCGTCGCCGCCGGCATCGGCGTGATGAACATCATGCTCGTCAGCGTCACCGAGCGCACGCGCGAGATCGGCATCCGCAAGAGCATCGGCGCGCGCAAGGCGGGCATTCTGGTGCAGTTTCTCGTCGAGGCCGTGACTCTCTCGTTGCTCGGCGGCATCTGTGGCGTGCTTTTCGGGGTGGTGGTCGGCAACATCGTGGCCCGGATGCTGAAGGCTGGCGCGGTCTTCCCCTTCGTCTGGGCGGCGGTCGGGCTCATCGTCTGCGGCGGCATCGGGATCGGTTTCGGCCTCTACCCCGCCTGGAAAGCCGCCTCGCTCGACCCGATCGAAGCCCTGCGCCACGAGTGAAGGAGGCAAAATCCCCTGGACAAAATCCCGCTTCACGGCTCATTGGGTCTCATGTCCCGGACCGGCGAAAAACTTGCCACACCTGTCAGCGTGTTGATCGACACCATTCTCGTCATCGGTTTTTTCACGTTCATGTTTTCGATCCTTCGCTCGCATGTGCCGTCGAACGATCCTGCCATGATCGCGCTCTGGGCCGGGCTCGCCGCCGCCTGCATGAGCGGCACCTTCTGGCTGGCGATCCGGATGTTTCGCGTCGTCCTCCGCGCCCAGCGCGAACGCAACACGGAAGCCCGCAAGTAAGTCCGGCCTTCACTTCGGCCGGATCGCGTTCATTCGCGGTGGGTTCGTCCTCGTTCTGACGGCCCCCCCGCCTCGCGTGAATTCCGGTTGCCGCAGGGTAAAACGAAACCCGTATCTGATTCCGGAATACGGGTTTCGTTTTGCTTGAAGTCTGGAGGCGCTGGTCGGAATCGAACCGACGCCACGACGTTTTAAAATAGAGTGTTTGTAACACTTGTTGATATTGAGACGAAAGTGAATGTTTCGATTTGTGCTGGCTGCTGACGCTTGCTGACACTGTTTGCCTCATGCCCAAGGATGCCTCGATCTACAAGCGGCCCGGTCGCCTCTACTGGTACATCTCTTACTTCGGCCGCCGTCGCCAGGAAACGGCAGCACAAGGCTACCCCCTTTCGCCTCGACGACCCTGCCGGTCATCGGAAGGCGTTCGAACCACTCGTTTTTCTGAGATCCCTGCGCACTGGATGAAGAGGGGAGTTGCACATCACCCGCATGCACAGGATCAAGTTCGGACTGGAGGCGGATTAACGAGGAAATGAAGAAACGGAAGGTATCGGTAAGCCATGCGCGCTGGGCGGCATCGGCCGTGCCAGACAGAGCGCCCTTGGTGGCGGTGGCATCGCGCTCATAGGTGGCAACTATCTGCTTGAGCGTGAAAGTGATGTTGTCAGGCGTAATGGAACGAACATTACGAAAATATTTCTCTGCCATGGCATTGGGGACAGAGTAGTTTTTATACTGCCCGTCATTGGTCCGAGCCGTGTAGGTAATGTTTTTCGGGGCGCTAAACTGCTTGCGGACGGTATCCAGTTTTTGCTGTGCGATCTCTTTTTCGATGACGGGGAAGGCGGTGGCCTTGCTTCTGAGAGCGACAATCTCGGGGCGCTGGGTAGTAAGCCATGCTTCATCTATTTTTTTCCCACGAGATAAAAAGCGGCGGCTTGCCATGCGGCTGGCGGACGTGGAAACCGTCACGCCAGATGGCGAGTTTGGCCTCGGTGCCATTTGAGCCCATGATGGTCGTCTCAAGTACGAGGCGAACCGGAGAGGAGAACGCAGTGACAACAGTAGCGAGGGAGATAAAAAGGATGAGGATTCGCATGACCGTTTTTCTAGAAAAACGGAGAGCAGAATCAAGCGTTCGCACGCCGAGGCATTCCCCTTTCAAGAGGGGGATTTTTTTGTTTTGCGGCCGGCGGTCCGTTGACCGGCCAGCCAGGCCTGCATGCCGAGGAGGGGTTCGGCTCCGGGCGTCACCTTCCCGGAGATCCACTCGTAGAGTTGCGCGGGGACTACGTCGAGGTAGCGGGCGAGGTCCGCCTTGCGGCCTCGTTTGGCCTCAAGACAGGATACCAGTTCCCGACGGAAGGTTTCGTAGCGGGAGTTCGAGGAGCAGGGGGTCATGCGTGCGCCAGGGGGGAGACTTCCTCTACAGGGATCGAGGTGAGAATGAGGCCGGGATCGTGGAGTTCGGGATCGTCGGCCAGGTGGTATTCGAGTCCGCGGGGTTCGGGAGGGGACTCTTCTCCGTCGAGGTGCGTGCGGAGGGCGTCCCGCATGTTGTCGAGAGTTTCCTCCACTGTATCCCCGGTTGAGATACATCCGGGGACATCCGGAGAGAATGCGGAACAGTTGTTTTTGCAGCGCTCGATTACGATCAGGTATGTTTTCATATTATTCCTTTTTATGTTTTAAGGATAAAGGAGGGGGCAGGGTTATTTCAACCCCGCCTGTTTGAGAATGTTTTTTTCGTTTTTTTTACCGATGTCATTTCCCTTCCCGTGGAAGGGAATCGTTACTTTCCCTCCCTTGGCCGGATGGAGGTACTGGCGATGTCCACCGCCGCCGGTCTTGATCGGATACCAGCCGTCTTCGGTTATCAGCTGATGTTACGCGGAAGCCCAAGAATGGAGGTATTGGAGGGCATGCGCAGAGGATTTGATGAGCAGTTTTGATTTTAGGGCGAAGTGATTGATATGATATTTAATTTTGAAGCATTCCAGTTTGACCACAGCATAAATAGACATAAATACATGATTACTCTGTGTGCGCATGCGCCGAGTTGGCGACTTCGATAATGCGGCATTCGATTTTAATGA
>JAISAX010000624.1 GCA_031266495.1 Opitutaceae bacterium | reverse complement strand
TAGTAATTAGTAATTAGTAATTAGTAATTCGTCATTAGTCATTAGTCATTTTTCCTTGATTGCCCCTACGCCGACGCGGCCTTGATGCCGTCGATGAAGGCGCCGACGCCGCGCGGGCCTTCGGGCTGGAAGGTGAGGAGATTGCGCCGGCGGGAGGCGGCATCCGAGCCGGCGGCGGCGGCGGACGGCACGGGTTCGACCACGGCGAGCCGGTCAAGAAAAAGTTCGAGATCGCGCAGCTTGCGGATGGGGAGGGGCGCCTCGTCATTGACGGCGGCGGCGAGAAGGCGACCGTTGCGAAAAAGGTCTTCGGCGAGCGTGGCGGCAAGGCTGACCAGCACCTCGAACTGGGCGGACCGCGGCCAGGTTTCGGCGGGCGTCTGCAACCAGAGGGTGACGCCCTCGCTGCCTTCGCTGGAGAACTGCTTGACCATCACGCCGCGCAGCCGGGCGGTGGCTTTCCAGTGGACGATCCGGTGGGAATCGCCGGCGATGTACTTGCGCACGCCGACGACCTCGCCGCTCTGTCCGCTGTGACGGCTGCGCTCGCCGGGCAGGGCGCGCCAGGCGCCGCCTATGGCGTGGCGGCGATAGTCGGCGGGAGCCGGCCACACGATCACCTCACGCGTCATGCCGCTGCCGATCGTCTTGTTCAAAAAACCGAACGGAAACAGCGAGCCGATGCTGACAAGCTCGATGCGCTCCCGGCCGCGCCGGGTGGGGCGGAGCACCCATTCGAGCCGGAGTTGCGAGCGCGGATCGAGCCGCTGGCGAAGCACCAGCCGGGTGCGCGCGCCGGAGGGTTCGGCCCGCAGGTCAAACGAAAGGCCGTAGGTGGCGATGTGACGTTTCTCGTTGCGCATCTCCAGCCCCACCACCTGGTCCTGCCCGGCGCGCCAGGGCGTGGCGACTTGCAGACGCCAGCCAAGCTGGCGGATGTTGAGCCAGGAAATGACGCCGTTGAGGACGAGGCACGAAATCATCAGCGAGAGGGTGATGAAGAGCGTGTTTTGCGCAGTGTTGTAGGCCGCCACGCCGATGCCCGCGGCGGCGAGCAGCAGGAGGACGCCGGGGATCGTGGGGAGCAGCCGGTGACTGAGGCTTTTGGGTGGAAAGATCAGTGACCAGAGGTGTCGTCGCCAGCGCTGGGCGGGGTCGCGCCGGATGGCCAGTTTCACCCCCTGCCAGTCATCCTGTTCGCGCAAGGGCGCCACCGGGGCGATATGACCCTGGGGCACGACCACGGATGGCGGTGGTTCGTCGGCGCGGGCGGCGGCTGGAGAATCGGTGACGGCGGGAAGCACGGGGGGGGGGGAAATTAAGACTTAAGAATTAAAAATTAAGAATTCCGGACGCCGGGTGCCGGACGCTGGATGCCAGACGCCGGGCGCCGGATTCTGTGTGTGTGTTCATTTGAGCAGGGTTTGGATTCTTCTTAATTCTTAATTCTTAATTTCCCGCCTTCGGCGGGACTATGCCGGTGTGGCGATGGAGCCGATGATGCGCTTGAGGACGTTGGTGATGGTGCGGCGCTCCTCGAGCGCGTCGGAGCCGGGACGCACGAGCGCGAGGCGATGCGCCATCACGGGGATGGCCATCGCCTGCACATCCTCGGGGATGACGAAGTCGCGTCCGTGCAAGAGCGCGCGCGCCTGGGAGGCGTGCTTGAGGGCGAGCGTGCCGCGCACGGAAACGCCGGACTTGAACTCGGATTCGGTGCGCGTGGCGCTGATGATCTTGAGCACGTAGTCGAGCACGCTGTCCTCGATGAAAACATGGGTGGCGAGCGCCTGGAGTTGCAACACGTCGGAGCGCGACACGACGGCGTTGAGCGCGATGCTGTCGTAGGAAGTGCGCGGCGCGCGCAGGATCTCGAGTTCGTCAGCCAGGCCGGGATAACCCATGTGCAGCCGCACGAGAAACCGGTCCATCTGGCTTTCCGGGAGCGGGAAAGTGCCCTCGTAATCGACGGGATTTTGCGTGGCGAACACCATGAACGGCGCGCCCACGGCATGCGTTTCGCCATCCACGGAAACCTTGCCGCGGTCCATCACTTCGAGGAGCGAGGACTGGGTTTTCGGGGTGGCGCGGTTGATCTCGTCGGCGAGCACGACGTTGGCGAAGACGGGACCTTTCTTGAAGACGAACTCCTTCATCGTCTCGTCGTAGATGGCCACGCCGGTGACATCGCTCGGCAACAGGTCGCTGGTGAACTGGATGCGGGAGAACGCGCAGTCCATGGAACGCGCGAGCGAGTAGGCGAGGGTGGTCTTGCCGACGCCGGGCATGTCCTCGATGAGCAGATGGCCACCGGCCACGAGGCAGACGAGGGCCTGCTCGATCACGTCATCCTTGCCCTTGACCGTAAGGCGCATGTTGGCGCGCAACTGGTCCAGGACTTCCTTGGCGGCGCCGACTTCGGCCCCTGAGAAAAAATCGCTCATGCGCGGGAATGTGATGGCGGTTTCCGCACCCGTCAAAGGGAAGCCTGCAACGATGCGGAAGATTTTATGGGAATGATCTCACCCGCGTGTATCTGCATTCGAGGTCCAGTAAGGCACCGCTGGTGTTACGCGATTCCTCTCGTAGGGGCGCACTTTTCGCCTATTGGTGCGCACATCCAACAAAGAAAACAGGATTTCCCCAAACCGCGTTTGCCTCTTTCGTCGGCCTCCCATGACCAACTCCTTTTACAACGACTTCGACCGGGAAACCTGGGGCGAACTACCGCGCAAAATCGACTACCGCACCCCCTTCCAGATCGACCGCGACCGCGTCATCCACTCGCACTCCTTTCGCAAACTCCAGTCGAAGACCCAGGTGTTCCTCTCCGGCGAATACGATTTTTATCGCACCCGCCTCACCCACTCGATGGAAGTCGCCCAGATCGGACGTTCCATCTGCACCTGGCTGCGCAGCCACAAAAACGGCCCCCTGCACGACGATTTTTATATCGACCCCGACCTCGTCGAGGCCATCGGCCTCTCGCACGACCTCGGCCACCCTCCCTTCGGCCACGCCGGCGAACGCACCCTCCAGGAACTCATGGCCACCCACGGCGGCTTTGAAGGCAACGCCCAGACCCTCCACCTCCTCACCGACACCATTTACCAGGACGGCAAATCCGTGCGCGGCATGCAACCCACCCGCGCCTTCATGGACGGCGTCCTCAAATACAAAACCCTCTACCGCGAATACCCCGCCGACCGCTTCCCGCCCGAACACCATTTCCTTTACGACACCCAGGCCGCCTGCCGCGCATTCGTCTTCGGCGGCCACCCCCTGCCCGACGACCTGCGCCGCCTCCCGGACGATCCCCGCCAGGACCCGCCCCTCAACCGCTTCAAAAGCGTCGAGTGCCAGATCATGGACTGGGCCGACGACACCGCCTACTCGCTCAACGACATCGTGGACGGCGCCCGCGCCGGCTTTCTCACGCAGGAAACCATCGAAACCTGGGCCGCCGACGCCGCACAGACCGGACGACAGCCGCCGGACGCCCTCCAGCAACACTATCTCGACAAACTCGTCGGCTTCATTCGCGGCGGGGGCGGGAAACTCGAGCGCGTGTTCGCCGCCAAGGTTGGCGACTTCATCCAGGCCTGCACGCTCCGCGAACGCGCCAATTTCATGTCCGGCGCGACCCACCGCTACCGCTACGAACTCGCGATCAACGACACCGCGAAACACGAAGCCGCATTCTACAAAAAACTGGCGCTCGACCTCATTTTTCGCAGCCCCCAACTCCAGCAAATGGAGCACAAAGGCCGGCGCGTGCTCCGCGAACTCTGGCAAATGTGTCGGGACAACTACGTGAGTGGCGAGGCCCGCCCGTTGATGATCTTGCCGACCCGCGTCGGCGCCCTGCTGAAGGCCGAAACCACCGACGCCGGCCAGGCCCGCCAGATCTGCGACTGGCTCGCCGG
Source organism: Opitutaceae bacterium (assembly GCA_031266495.1). The sequence continues at coordinate 2,432 of JAISAX010000624.1, read as the reverse complement.
CCTCACCGACACGATGATCGTGCGCACTTACAAGCGCATGACCGACCCCGATTTTGGTTCGATCCGCGACCTCGACTGAACGCGGATCATCAGCAATTGCGGCGATTGCGGCGATGACGCCTCCGCGTCGCCCACGCCGACAGGACGACCACACCACCGGCCAGCGTCGCCCACGCCGCAGGCTCGGGCACCGCCGCACCGGCATACAGCGTGCTGAATTGCACATAATGGTCCCCGGCCAAGACGTCCGTTTTGATGATAAACGTGGCGATGTTGCTCTCGGTAACAGCAATCCAGTCATCCTCTTTTCCGACTTTCAGGGTGGCGCCAGACAACAGGGCAATCACATCCCCGACATCGAGAGCGTCGCCTTCAAACTCCAGAAAGTTGCCCGCGACCAGATAAATCGTGCCCACCTCCAGCGTATCGAGCGCTCCGGCGGTGAACCGCACGGCGTTGCCGATGTTGCCGCCCTCCTTCGCGCCCACGTACACTTCGCCGGCAACGAGCGTGCCTTCGATAATGAGACGGTTGTTGTCGGCTCCGGCGTTCTTCCCGATGTACACGGCGGTGCCTTCCAGGGTGACGTTGGCGGTGTCCTTGAAAAAGGCTCCGTCGGGGGTGGTACTGTTGGAGGACCAGACTTCGCTCAGGGTGACCTGGTTGTTGCCGGTGTTTTCGCCGATGATCCAGTCGGTCCGGGACACGAAACCGAGGCCGTTGGTCGCCAGCACCGTCGAGCCGGCGTCCAGCGTCGTGAACGTGCGGATGTCTCCGGTGTACACTTTGCCGGCATGGGAAAGGGCATCGTGAGTGCTATAATACGCCCCGATGATGAAGCGGGCGCCGTCAAGGCTCACGGACATGCCGAAGAGGTTGTTGGCGTCGCCGTCGGAGGCGAGGAGTTTGACGGTCTCGTACGTGGCGGTTTTTACAGTCCCTGTATAATCGTCCGGTTTGCTGCCGGATGCCACCTTGTCCAGCGCCTTGTAATAGTAGGCTGCCCCGATCGTGGTGACGGTTTTTCCCGTAATGTCCGTATCGGTAGAGGAAGCGCCGATGAGAGCGTTGTCGTTTTCGCCGTCGTTTGACAGGCTGACCGTGTAGCCGAACTGGTCACCGGATTCGCCATCGGAGGCGAAAAGCTTGACGTCCTCGGTAACGGGAAGCCCGGTGGTCGAAACCTTGTCCAGCGCCTTGAAATAATAGGCTGCGCCGCTGGCATCTATCCCCCTGGTTCCGGATGTGTCCGTCGTGCGGCCCTCACCCGTGTTGGCTCCGACGAGGGCGTTGTCATTGACACCGTCGTTCGAGAGGCTGACCGACTTGCCAAAGTAGTCCGTATTTCCCGTGCGGTCGGGGTCGGAGGCGACGAGTTTGAGTGTTTCGGAGATTTCGGGGCTGGCGTCAGGCGGGACGTTGGCAGGGACCAGGTCCAGCGCCTTGTAGTAGTAAACTGCCCCGACGTTGGCAGTCCCGTTGAGATACTGGCCGTTGGCGCCGACGAGGGCGTTGTCGTGAGCGCCATCGTTTGACAGACTGACCGCGTTGCCAAATGAATCCCCCTGCGCACGGTCGGAGGCGCGGAGTCTGATGGTCTCGGTAACAACACTGCCAGCCGGGGCATCGACCAGGTTCAGTGCCTTGTAATAGTAGGCCGCGCCCACCTGGCTCTCCTCGCCGATAGCCCTGGTGTACGCTCCGACGAGTGCATTGTCGTTGTAGCCGTCGTTTGACAGGCTGGTCGCAAAGCCGAACAAGTCACCCGCCTTGCCGTCGGAGGGGAGGAGTTTGAGGGTCTCGGTAACAACGCCGTCCGGGGCCTCGGCCCCGGCCTCGTTCAGTGCCTTGTAATACCAGGCCGCGCCGAAAATCGTTGAAGCTGGATTGGTGTTTCCGACGAGGGCGCTGTCGCCGGACAGGCTCAGGCTTTTGTACCTGCTGAAATTGGAACCGCCGCTGGCAACGAGTTTGACCGGCTGGATGGCAGAAACGTCCTCCGCATTGTTCAAGCCGTTGTAATACCAGGCCGCACCAGTGCCGCTCTTGTCACCAAATGCCCCGGCAAGAGCGTTGTTGCCGGATGCGCTTATGCTCACCGACTCACCAAAGTAGTCATTCGCCTTGAGACCGTTGGGACCGGAAGGCCAGAGTATTTGCGCGCAGGCGGGCGCAACAATGATCATACTAATGAAGATTGCAGCCAGCACCAGGAACGCTCGAGGCATCAGCCTTACAAACAGGGCAAATGATGCGGTTAATGACGGTCTTTCCGGTTTTGTTATTTTCGGTTTTGTTATCATGACAGACAGGGTGAATTTATGATTTCAGATTTCAGGTTTCAGCGCGGACATTCCGGATTTCAGAGGACGGGACGACCTTCTGACAAAGGAACAAGCAGGTGTGCGGCAGGCCTCGACGCCAATGGGGGG
>JAISAX010000619.1 GCA_031266495.1 Opitutaceae bacterium | reverse complement strand
ACCCACGCCATGCCCGACACCAGCCATTCCCCCGCCCCCGCACCCGCACCCGCACCCGCGCCCACGCCCACGATACTGATCATCGATGACGACGCCGAAATCCGCTACTCGCTCCGCCGGGTACTCACCTCGAAAAACTGCCAGATCGCCGAAGCGGCCAGCGGAGAGGAAGGCGTGGCCAAAGTCAGGAAAGGGCCGCCCCCGGCCGTCGTCTTTCTCGACGTGCGCATGGGCGGCATGAGCGGGATTGAAACGCTCCAGCACATCCGCGCGGCCAACCCCCGGCAGATCGTCATCCTCATGACGGCATACGGCACCGCGCAGACCACCATCGAGGCGATGAAGTACGGAGCGTTCGACTACATAATAAAACCCTTCGACCCTACAAAAGTGCTCGCGCTCGCCGAAAACGCCCTCAAGGCGCACCACGACATGCGCGCCGCCGGCGAGTACAAACCCACCATCAACGCCGACGATTACCGGGAAGGCATCGTCGGCGCCTCGCCCCTCATGCAGGAAGTGTTCAAGACCATCGGCCAGGTCACCGCCAGCGACATCACCGTACTGATCACCGGAGAAAGCGGAACCGGCAAGGAACTCGTTGCCCGCTCGATCTGGAAACACTCGCACCGGGCCACCGGCCCCTACATCGCCGTCAACTGCGCCGCCATCCCCGACAACCTCATAGAAAGCGAACTGTTCGGGCACGAAAAAGGCGCCTTCACCGGAGCCACCACCCAACGCACCGGCAAATTCGAACTCTGCGACCGAGGCACCCTGTTTCTCGACGAGATAGGCGACATGGCCCTCGCCACGCAGACCAAAATCCTGCGAGTCCTCCAGCAAGGCGAGATCCAGCGAGTCGGAGGCGCCGGCCCCATCCGCGTTGACGTGCGCATCATCGCCGCCACCAACAAAGACCCCGAAGCCATGGTGAAAGCGAAAACCTTTCGGGAAGACCTCTATTACCGGCTCAACGTCGTCCGCATCAAGATGCCCCCCCTGCGCGACCGCCCCGGCGACATCCCGCAAATCATCGACTACTGCCTCCAGAACCTGGTGAAGCAAAAAAAAACCCGAATCAGCAAAGTATCGCCCGAAGCCATCACCCACCTCACCGCCCACGACTGGCCCGGCAACGTGCGAGAACTCGAAAACATCATCCACCGAAGCGCCATCCTGGCGCAAGGCGACATGATCCTGCCCAAAGACCTGCCCGCCGAAATCCGCGCCACCCCCCCGCGCCGCCCCGCGCCGCCGCCGACCACCGGCGAAACGCAACCGGAAACCGGACCGGAACCCGCCGCGCCCGCGCCCGCGCCCGCCGCCCCGACGCCCGCGCCGGTCGCGACGAAGCCCGGCCTCACGATCGAAGCCGCGCTGGATTTTATTCACCAAGAGCTGGCGGGAGGCGACGAACCCATCCTCAAACGCCTCGAACGCGAAATGACCGCCCGCGACCACCGGACCACCGGCGGCAATGTCACTTGATGCGCGGCAGGGTTTTGTCACCCTGACAAAAGCAATAGTTTTAATGCGAACAACGTTTTGTCAGCCTGACAAAACCATGAATCCGGGCGTGGCAGGGTTTTGTCAGCCTGACAAAAGCAATAGTTTTAATGCGAACAACATTTTGTCAGACTGACAAAACCGTGAATCCGGGCGCGGCAGGGTTTTGTCAGACTGACAAAACCGTGAATCCGGGCGCCGGCAGGGTTTTGTCAGCCGGTCAAAACCGATGTGTTGCGGATGTAGCCCCCCGCCCACGGGGTGTAATTGAAACTGATGTTACGCGGATCGACTGTAGGGGCGTCGCTTGCGACGCCCGCGCCAAGCGAAGAGAATTGGCGAATCTCCCGTTGTGATCAGGTCCTCACGGGCTTCGCAAGCGAAGCCCCTACCTTCGGCCTGCGTAACATCAGATTGAAAGTGGAGGGAGGGGGGCGCGCCCGCTCCGGGAAGAGGTCAGCCACGTGTGCCACTACGCCGGCGCAGCGCCGCATACGCCAGCAGCGCCAGGCCGGACAGCGCGGCCCACGCGGCCGGCTCGGGCACCGCCGTCAGGCTGACAATGCGGAAACCGCCGCCGTTGGAGGCGCTAGCCGGGGTCATGCTGTCGCGAGACGATTCTTCCATGGTAGAGAGGAACCACCACTCATTGATGAACCAACCGCCGTATATAAAACGGCTCGGCGTACCGGTTCCCGTACCGGTTTCCGTCCACTCCCATACGTTGCCGCCCTGGTCATACGTCCCGAAATACGATACCGCGTTGGTATAATAGCCCACTTCCGTTGTCGTGCCCACGTTATTATTGAAATTCGCTCCATTGGCAGCCGTCTGCACTTCAGACGGCGCATCATCTCCCCATGGAAACCCATAAAAACCTCCCGCCCCGTTGTAATACGCCGCCCGGTACCATTCGTCCTCGCTCGCAATCGCAAAGCCTCCGGCAGCCCACGCGTCGGTGTTCCGGATGATTCCCGTGCCCAGGCTCAGCGTGTACATCCCGGTCTCCGTATCGGAGGATGCCGACCCTCCGTTCGTCAGCCAGTTCACGAAGCGCGCCACATCATAGAACGTCACATGGTTCACCGGACGGTTGTCTCCGACAAAGACGCTGTCGCCCGCGTTCCAGGTCAGCCCATACGAGGACTGGCTGGCGTTATACAGGCCCAGGCTGTTGTTGCTCGTCGTCACCCCGATCGTGTTCAGGAACTTCGCCCATTGAGCGTTCGTCACCTCGTACGTCCCTATATAATAATCGTAGCCCACGGCTCCATGACCTGCCTCGCTCGTCTCGCTGCCGCCCGTCACCTTTACCATCAGCGAGGCATCGCTCAGGTAATCGGTGCCGGCCTCGGCGCTCCAGGCCGTCCCGGCTCCCGCCAGTGTCAGCGCCGCCACGAGGGTGGCGGCGAATGTTCGTGTGTCGTTATATTTCATGCTTTTGTTCATGGAAAAAATTTCGGATTTCAGATTCGGGACCGGGAGTCTTTAACCACTAATGCACACTAACAGGCACTAACAGACACTAATAGCCGGCCTCCGGCAGAACCACGGATCGCACGGATAAAAATCGGGATGACACGGAGCGGGATGACACGGGAACCGGTGAGTTATCCGTTCGTGCAATCCGTTTGTTATCCATGTGATCCGTTGTTTCCGGCAAGGCGGTTTTCGTTGACCGGAAGAGCGGAGGGCCGGGGGTCGGCGGCGCGCCGGTTGCGGACCTTCGGGCCGCGAAAGTGCATAGAGATACAGTACGCGGACGCATGGACGGAGCGCGCCGGCAGGCGTCCCCGGCGGCTTCCGGGGAGCCTCGAAAGGGTTTGCGGCATGCCCGAAAGCTTTTCGGGAGTTCCCGAAACGTTTTGCGACATGTCGGGAAGCTTTTGCGACATGTCGGAAAGGTTTTGCGGCATGTCCGGAAGGTTTTGCGGCGCTCCGGACGGCGTTCGGGAGAGCCTGGAACGCTTCCGGACTTCCCGCAAAACCTTCCAGACATGCCGCAAAACTTTCCGGGGATGAACAAAAACGTCTGCACCACGACCGGAGCGGTTGCGCTTGAGCCAGGGAATGCGCCGGCCTTCCCGCCCGTCTTTGCGGGGACATCGTCAGCGGTTCCGGGCTTGCCCGGCGCGGCGGCGTTCGCTCCCGGCGCGCAGACCGGAAGCCCATGCCACTTCTGCCATCAACCCGGATTCAGAAGTTGGAACCGCTAAAGGACGCTAAAAGTCGCTAAAAATCATCCGGTTTTATTCACGGATGGCACGCAGTCTGGCGGTTTTTTTCGCACAGCAGGCAGTAAGCAAAGCAGTGGCGCGGGCGTCTCGCCCGCATCCGGCGTGGCACGGGCGTCTCGCCCGCATCCGGCGTGGCGCGGGCGTCTCGCCCGCATCCGGCGTGGCACGGGCATCTTGCCCGTGGACGGCGCGAAGCGCCGCCTCCCTGCCTCACTCCCGTCACTCTGGAGCGGAGCGGGCGAGACGCCCGCGCCCCTCCAGACTCCTGAACACGGGCGAGACGCCCG
>JAISAX010000612.1 GCA_031266495.1 Opitutaceae bacterium | reverse complement strand
GGTTTTCAAAAAATAACAAACCCACAAAATTACCGTCCCTTCCCTCCTTTACCCCCCCCCCCCCCCCCCACACACACACCGTGAACTCCATGCCAGAATGCCATTTCCCTCGGAGATTTTTCGCCATCCTCATTTTTCCGGGATTATTCCTTGCCGCTGCCAACGCGGCGACTGAAGCGGCGACTGAATCCAATCTTCTCCTTGTTCACTCCGGATCCTCGCCCGGCGCCAACTGGACCCACCTGTGGAAAGCCGGTTACGGGTGCAGCCGGGATTTTTCCCGATCCAGTCCCGACGGAACGCGCATCGAAGTGCTGCGCCAGTCGCTCCCGGCTGACTTTGCCAAGGGTAATCATTCCTGGACACAACGGGTCGCGGTTCAATCCGGAGCCGAATATCAGTTCCGCGTCCGGTACAAAACCGATGGCGCAAGGGCGGCCTTTGCCCAGTTTCATTTTGTGTATCCGGATGGCAGCTACATGCCCTGGCTCAATTTCCGGGAGACATCGAAGACGCTGGCGGAGACGCAGCCCGACTGGGCGGAACTCAACCACGACTTCACCGTCCCGGCGGGTGCCGCCGCCGTTCAGGTGGCGCTCCGCCTCAACTCTCCCGGCACCGTCTGGTGGGACGCTCCCTCGCTTGTGAAACGCGCGGCGCCCGGGGATTTCGCTTACGTGGAGGATGCGCAGCCTTACGACCTGCGGGACTCCACCGGGGTTGTGCTTCGCGAGTTTCCCATCGACAAACTCATCCCGCTCAACGTCCGCTGGGCCAGATACAACATCAACTGGGCGGACATCGAAAAGGCCGGCCCGGACCAATGGAACGAGGAATACCTTGAGCGGGCGGTCAAACAAATCACGGAGGCCAGGGCCGCGGGTATCCGGACAATGGTTTCTCTCGGTTACGCGCCGCGCTGGGCCGCGCGCAAGAACGAGGGCGTCAACGCCGGCAATGTAGTCGCGAAAGAAATACGCGACTGGCAGCATTATGTCGCCGTCGTCGTCGGTCGCCTCGGAGACCTTGTCGAGGTTTACCGCATCATGAACGAGGTGAACCACCAGTGGGACACCGGCGCGCAACCTCGCGAATACGCCCGGTTTCTCAAGACCGCCTATACCACGATCAAGGCCATCCGTCCCCGGGCCACGGTCGTCATGGCGGGCGTTTCCGGGACCCCCGGCGGTTATTTGCAGGGAATCTACGATGCCGGAGGAAAGGGCTTTTTCGACGTGGCCGCGTGCCAGCCGTATGTGCACGGACGCCAGAATCCCGAGGAAGGCCATCTCGTCGCGCGACTCCAGGCGTATCGCATGGTCATGGCGGCCAACGGCGACAACAGCCCCATCTGGGCCACCGAATACGGTTATCCCTCCGGGCCGCTTGAACGCATCACGCTCGAAGAACAGGCCGGACTCTACGTGCGGTCGCATCTTCTTGCACTCGGCAGCGAGGCCGGTGTGAACCGGTTTTTCCACTACATTCTCAGGCAGACTCCACCGGGTAATGGAGACAGCATTACGCAGAGCGGAGGCCTTTACACCAGCGACTGGCGGATCAAGCCTCTCGGCATCGCGGTCGGGACACTTGGCAAAATCATCAATCCCGTCCGTCGTTACGTTGGAGAGGTGAATCCTGGCTCGTTCAATGGCGATGGCGCCCTCCACAACCGCCTCTTTGAAACCAGCCCCGGCGGCGATCATGTGTGGGCCATCTGGAGGACCAGGGGAGAAAGTGAATTTCCGCTCTCCTTTGCTCATCCCGTGGAGATGATTGCCTGGGACGGTGAGTCCGCCGGTGTATCCACCACACACCGCGCCCGCCTCGGTCACCTCCCCGTTTATTTTACCGGCCCCATGCCCGATATCGCCGCCAGGTCCGTCAAGACTCGTGAGGTCAGCTACGCGACGACCGCCACGAACATCGAGAGAAATATCATTACGGTTCCCTGGACGGATTCGCCGCCATCCGCCGCCGCTTCTGCTCCGTCCGCCGCTCCGTCTGCCGCTCCCGCTCTGTCTGCCGGGCCGGTTTTCGAACTTGCCGGTCGGCGCAATCCGGAGAGCGGAATTGTTGCGCGAGGTCGCGTAACGACGTCCGCCGAAGGAGTTTATATTGCAATCGACATTGACGACACCTCGCCGGCGTCCAACACGGTCGGGGGATTCAGTGGCGTATGGGCGCAGGATTCGGTCGAAGTTTTTGTGAACACCCAGCCCGAGAACGCTCCGGCCGGATTCGTGACCAACGATTGCCATCACTTCATTGCCTCGCCTGGCCGGAACGGGGAAAATGCCCGCGTGTATTGGGCCGACCAGGGGGCGCGTTCCATCCGGAAGATATTGCCCGGTTCCCGTATCCGCATCACATTACGTCCTGACGGCAAAGGCTATGCCTTCGGCTTTTTCATCGGGTGGAAGGAGTGGATTGATCGCGTCCCGCGGAAAGGCGACCTGATGGGCTTTGATCTTTTCGCCACGCGTTCCAGTGCCGATGGAAATCGCGAGGAAACCGGAGTCTGGCATGGCAATCTGGAGAACGATAAAGACGCCTCTCTTTGGGGCGTAATTCGCCTCGGAAAGAGCAAACAGTAACTGAAGTTACGCGGCCCGACCGTAGGGGCGTCGCTTGCGACGCCCGCGCCAGGCGGACAGTATTGGCATATCTCCCGTTACGAAAGGTCCTCGCGGGCTTCGCAAGCGAAGCCCCTACCTCCCGGCTGCGTAACATCAGACAGTAGTCGGTTCTTGCCTGCGCTATCCTCAATGGGAGGAATCCGGCAGATTCAAAAGACGAACATCAAACTGGAACGGGTGCGGGCCGGAAACCACCCAGGACCAGTCCCAGTCGGGATGGCGGCTGTTCAGGAGCAGGTTGTGCTCGCCGGGAGTGACACAACCGGGAACCCTCAAGGCCGGACTCACGGATTCGTCGCACCAACGATTCCCGGACGCCTGCGCCGCGGCAAGCAGATCCACGCCATCCCAGCCGGAAGGGGCTGTATCCAACATTCGGATATGACGGTCCGGCACCTCCAGTTCGCAAATCACATGCGGGGCGAGGCAATCGAAACGCTTGTAATGAACCAGCCGCTCAAGCGTGGCCAGCGAACGGCTCCCGGCCGCGTAATCAAGAAAACGGCCTTTTGAATGCCACCTGCCATTGGTCAGAAATCCACTGAGGCCGCTGAACACATCACGCGGGGAGGCCCCAAAAGCTTGCAGCGCGATCCGCCAGGCTTTCATAGCGGAACGCCATGGATCATGGCTTGCATCAGGTTTTCGACTTTTGCGGTTCCGATGTCCGTCGTCAGCATCTCAAGCGGGGATTTTCCCGCCAGACTGCTGTCGGGCGAATTCAGCCACTGGGCAAAGGCGGCGTCAGTGGCAAACAACTCCCTGGCGGCGCGGCGCAGCCGGACCACCCTGAAAAGGCGTTCTGATTCGGCGGGATTAAAACGTTTTTTCGTTTTCTCCCGTTTCGAGATTGTTCGTTGAGCCAGTTGCAATCCGGAGATAATGCGAATCTTGGAGACACCGATGGCCTTCACGACAAGATTCAGACTCTGGCTCGGGAATCCGCGTTCAATCGCCGCGATTTGTTCGGTGGCGGGCCGGTTAACAAGGGTAAGGATGCTCATGGTATTATTGCTGTTTTGATCTGGCATCATTGCCACTTTCCCGGCAGTGTCAAATCGCAAGGCGTCGGCGCTGTTCAAGGTGGTGGCACTCCTGGAGCGGACGTGAAGCCGCGTGGCGTGCGGCTGATTTTCGATTGCCGTTGCCCGTCCTGTACAAGTTCGGCTTCGAGGTTTAGTGAACGCTTCAGTAGCGTCGCGATTGTGGCTCTGACAGGAGGGAGCATTGTTATGTATTCAATCGTCCGCTTCATGTCACATCACTATCCATCAGGCCAAAACCTTCAAAAAATCATGAAATCGAAATATCTGTTCTCCCTGCTCCTCCCTGCCGTCTCGCTGTGCGTTTCGCCCCTCGCCCACGGCACACTCGTATTCGAGGATGACTTCAACTCCGGCGTGAGTGGCTGGACAACGAATACATCGAGTTCAACCTTTGTCTCCACATCCACTGCAGGACCGATAGCCATAAGCCCGGCTGCTCACTACGTCGCCAATGGCGGCTCTGGCGATGCCCGCTTTGCCGCCTCTGCCGCCTTCTCTCCCGTTACTCTCCATGCGGGTGAGAGCATCTCGCTTTCCTTTGACTACAAGGGGATCACTTACTCCGCGAACAACGGCAGTTGGTTCATTTTCGGTCTGTCAGATTCTGGTAACTCAGCCGGACTGGAAGACGACAAAGGCTATCTCTCCGCGATTGGTGCCGACACGCGCACAGCTCAATCAGCACGAGCCAGATATTATTCATACTCCACTGGTATTGATCCCTCCACTGCTAACATCAATGGCGGCTCTGTAGATGCGTCCAGATCCACTCCCTATTTTCAACTGAACGGCGAGCCTGCAATTGCCGAAGATTCGGCAACAGGCAATATTGAGGATTCCTTCCATTTTGCTTTTGTCATCACGCGGGAGACCAACGGTGACCTGAGCTTTGTGACAACATTCACCAATGTAACGCAGTCCACTGAAAGCGCACCTGTGTCGTTCACATCAACCGCCACCATTGTTGCGGCTGATATTCAAACCTATCGGTTCGACACCATCAACATCGGCTGTATCCGCCGCAGTGGTGCAGCCTTTGCGGTGGACAACGTCCTGGTTGACTATCAGGCGGTTCCCGTCCCCGAACCCGCCACCGTTGCAAGCCTTTTGGGTCTCGGTGCGCTGCTGGCCTGCGCGTTCTTGCGCAAGCGCCGGTGATGCCTCCCCCCCCCCCCCCTCTCTGTAATTTCGTTTACGTTTACCTGTCCGCTTCTTTTTCACCGCCATGTTGTTTTCTCTTCGCCTGCTGGCTACCCGGATCAGTCCGATCTGTCTTGCTTTTGCCATTACCACCGTCGCTGCGCAGCCCGAAACGCTTTTCAGCGACGACTTCGCGACCGGCGTTGGTCCGGCGTGGAAAACCACCCATTCCGCCTTTTCGCTGGGCGTATCCACTGATCCCGCGCAAAGTCCCTCGGCGGGCAAGCCTGCCGCCGTGTACGCGCACACCGGCGCGGGTGACAAGGCGGACGACCGCCACGCGGCTTGCGCGACCTTTCCTCCCGTCACGCTCCAGCCCGGTGAAACGCTCACCCTCTCCCTCGACTACAAAGGCGTCAGCTACGAAGCCAACACAGGCAACCGGATCCTCTTCGGTCTCGCCGACAGCAACGGCTCCGGTGCCCTCGCCGCCGGCGGACGCGGTTATCTCGCCGGCATTCGAGCCGACACCCGCGCCGGCAAGGCAGGAGGACAGGCCAACGCCCACGGAAATTTTTACCAGTTTGATGCGGGCCTTCCCGGACGCCATGACACCGGCTCGCTCGGGCGCGAACTCGACGGCAAAGGATTTTATTTTTACGGCACTCCCGCCACCTCCGATGCCGGTGGAAACCTCGCGGACGCCTTTCATCTCGTATTCGCGATCACCCGCAAGCCAGCCGGAGACATGACACTCGATGCGTCATGGGAAAACATGACAACCGGCCAGACCTGCGCCATCATGACCACACTCCCCGCCGGCCAGACGGCGACGCCACTCACCCGGTTCGACACTCTCGCCATCGGCGGGGTGCGTCGCGGCAACACCTTTGCCATCACCAATATCACCGTCACCCGCACCCCGGCGCCCACCACGGCAGCAGCCGCCGATCCTCTCGAAAAAACCTCCGCCTACTCGCTCGAAATCACCCCGGACGGTCTTCCTGCAAAAAACTATTTTCCCATCGGCCTGCGCAGCGGCGGCACACCGCCCCAAGTCGTCCGTCTCGTCGCCCACGCCGGCTTCAACCTCTGGCAGGATTACCAGGTTGCTCGCCCCGAAAATAACAAGGCCATTACCACCACCAAACGCAGTGCCGACGACACCGTCGCCCTTTTCACGCACGGCATGTTTGGATACACGCAAGCCAAGGACCAGTCCATGCCGCTCGACGCCAACGGCAAACCGCTCAACATGAAAAAACTCCCCGCCGAAGCTCCCGGCTATGGTCTGGTCACGCTCGGCATGAATGAGGACGGCGATTCCGGGCATCTCAGCAGCGGTTCCCATCTGGCCTTCAATATCTTCAGCCCGGGACGCCGCGCCCACCACATCGCCAAAAAACGCGCCACCGGAGAAGCCGTCGGAGCTGCCTGGCCGCTTGGCAAACCTACTCTCTTCTGGGGCATGGAAAACGAGTGGGAAGGCACTCTCAACTACGCACCCGAAGCCAAAGCCGCCTTCGCCGACTGGCTCGCCAGGACCTACGACAACAACATCGCCGTGCTCAACGAAGCCTGGACGCCCGACGTTTCGTCCGCCGCCGCTGCCGCCGCCAGATACCCGAAAAACACGGTGTTCACCACTGCCGCCGCCGCATCCGTCGCCGCGCCGGCGCCTGACTATAAAACTTTCGCCGAAGCCGCCGCCAACCCGGCGCGGAGTGACGACTTCGTTCTCCGGCCCGGCGCGTATCTCGACTGGTATGCATTCCAGAGCGAAGCTTTTACCGATTTCCAGTCGGACTCCGCGCACACCCTCAACGCCGCCGATCCGCTGCACCGTCCGGTCGTTTACAAAAGCACCCAGCAATCCATCGACATGCCGGTCGTCATGCGCACCCGCGGCACGTTTGACCACGAACGCTTCGCCGACCTCATGCGCGACATCAGCGGCGGTCTCTACGGCGTCAACATCTACGGCTCCGGCGACCGTCAGTCATACGAAATAAACTACGCGTACCATTGCATTCAGCCCCTCGCCGCGCAACCCGGTCCATACGGCGTCATGACGCCCGAAATGAACAACCACAACGGACCCGGCGACCAGTGGGCCGCCACCTACTGGCGCGTTCTCTCCAACGGACTCAAGGCCACCAACTACTTTGCGCCCGGCTACAAAGGCGCAAAACGCGACTACGCCACCTTCGGGCATATCGATTCCGTCACCGGCCTGCCGCGCGACAGGATGTTTTACGCCGCCCGCTGGGCGCACATGATCCACCGCACCGAAGCCCTCTGGAAAAACGCCCGTCCCGCCGCCACCCTTCCCAAAGTCGCCATCCTTCTCCCGCGTCGCGACGCCCTTGTCGGTCTTACCGCGTCGAATACACCCAGCAAATGGGCCTCTCCTGAAAACAATCGCGTCCAGATCTACCGCTGGCTGCGCCAGCAAGGTTACTGGGTGGACATTCTTCCTTACGGAAAACTCGCCGCCCCCTGGCTTACCCCCGCCCGCTATCAGGCTCTCTTCCTTGCCGGCGCCGAACACCTCACCCCGGCTGAAACCGCCGCCATCACCGGTTACGTCGAAACCGGCGGACTCCTTGTCGCCGACGAACGTCCCGGCCACTACGACGAACACCACCGCGTCCGCCGCCAGCTCGAAAACCTTTTTGGCCTCGCCTTCAAACGCTGGGACAAAGCCACGCGGCACGAACTTTCCGGCGACTACAAGGGCATCACCGTCAACGGCCTTGTTCCGTTCGATGTGCGCACGGCCACCGTTCTCGAAAAAACGCCCGACGGGCGGCCTCTCGTCACGCAACGAAACCAGGGCAAGGGCCGCGTTCTCCATTTCGCATTCAAGCTGGGTTCCATGTATTCGCCCGACGACGTTGAAAACCTGCGCCAGCTTTACGAGGCCACCGCGGAAAACACCGCCGACACTGGCGAGGATTTTGTCGAGAAATCCACCGCCCGTTTCCGCGAGGGACGTCTGATCGCCGCGTACCTTGCCCGCAATCGTATCCAGCCCGCCTATACAATAAAATCTTCCAGGGCAAAAAATGCCCTTCAACCCTGGGTTCGTCTCGAACAGCCCAATACCGATGGCGATGGCAATCTCGTCCTCACCTACAGCACCGACGCCTCGCGTCGCACCAGGGATCGTCAGCCCGTTTTTCCCGCCGCCACCGCCGAACTCGCTCTTCCTGGCGGCCCTTGGCGCGTCGCCTTCTACGCTCCCGCCGAACACGCCGGACTCGGCCTCCTTCCCGTTCAGGCACTCGGTAACGAGCGCTACCGCATTCCGTTGCCCGAACTCGAAACCGCGGGCGTCATTTATTTTTTCAAAAATCACGCCCCCCTTCTCGGCATTCCCCAAATCAAGGGCGCAGCGCTCGCGCCGGACAAACACGCAGCCCGCGTCCAACCCGGCCAGACATTTCCTGTAACCGTGCAACTCATACAACCCGCCGCTCCGCTTCCCGCCGCGGGAACTCTCCGTCTCGACGCTCTTGAGGGATGGACGGTCGTACCCGAAAAAATCACCACCGACGCACTCGCGCCCGATACGATCAGGGAATACACCTTCCATGTCACCGTTCCCGCCAGCGCCGCCACCCATCCGGTCCCCGACCTCCCTCCGCTCGTCGCCCGCTGGAGCGACGGACGGCAGCAGGATCGCGCCATCGCCATCTGCCCCGCCCACGTCGGGCGGCTGGGGGGGGGGGGGGGGGGGGGGGGGGGGGGGGGGGGGGGGGGCG
>JAISAX010000688.1 GCA_031266495.1 Opitutaceae bacterium | reverse complement strand
CGCGCCCGGTCCGTGGGGTGGCGCATATTATCTGCTGTCTCCATGATTACCGCCACCGCCGCAGCCACAACCACAACCACAGCCGCAGCCACAACCACCGCCACCGCCGCAGCCGATGCCCGGCCCTCGCAACACGCCAGCAGGAATCCGGTCAAGAACACCACCCCCGGCGCATGGACACCCTGTGACCGGGTCCTGGTCCGGCACACGCCGTATTCGGTCATCCTGGAAAACGGCTTCCTCAAGCATTCCGCGAACCACCGCGACGTTGAAATCCGGTTCCGCTGCCGGGCCCCCGAGGCGGCGCCGGAGGTGCAGGTATGGGCCGGATTTCGTGCGCGCGACCGCCATCACCGCTACGTGGTAGGCCTGCGCGGAGGGAACAACGATCACCTTTATCTGGCGCGATACGGCACCGCGGGCGCGTCCCGTTTTTTGGGAATCGCGCCCCTGGAATTTTCTCCGGAGACGGGCGCCTGGTATACGCTGCGCGTCAACCTGCGGGGAAAAAGGATCCGGATATTTCTGGGCGACGAGCCCACCCCCCGCATGGACGTGGAGGACGACGAAGCAGGCTGGGACGAAGGCGCAGTCGTGCTAGGCGGCGGCCACCTCCCCGCCGAATACACCGACCTCGAAATCCGGAAACCCGATACGGAAAACAGTCCCGCCCCACCCGTCCCACCCGCCCCACCCGCCTGCAAGAAAAAAGCAAAAGGTTACCGACACAAACCCTACCGGCCAGCCAGAGTGGACGCGCTTGCCGACACGCGCACCGAAATCCCGCTCGACGGCACCTGGCTATTCCAGCCCGCGGAGGAAAACGCGCCCCCTCCCCCCCCCCCCCTCGCACCCGCGTCCGCACCCACGCCCGCGGAAGCGTATCCGGACCATGACGACAGCGCCTGGCACACGATCGACGTCCCCGCCCTGTGGACCCCGTTTCTCACCTGGCTGCACGGCGAAACCACCTTCAACGAACTCGACGGAGTCTCACGCAGCAAAGGCATCAGCGACAAAGCCTGGCTGGCGGAAATGGCGCGAGTGGAAAGCTACGGCATTGACCACGAACGCACGAAGACCGCGTGGTACCGCCACCACCTGCACCTCCCGGAGAACATCGACGGACGCCGCCTCGAACTCTGCTTCGACGCCGTGGCCAAAGCCTGCGAAATCTGGTTCAACGGCACGCAAGTCGGCGCCCACGCCGGCATGTTCGGCGAAATCCGTTGCGACGTATCCACCGCGGCACGACCCGGCGCGAACCTCCTTGCGGTGAAAGTCAACCGCAACCCCCGCCACCTCACCCTGAAAAACGACACCATCATCGGCCTCGCCGAATCCGTCGAAGTCACCCAAGGCATGATCACCTCACTCCCGACGGACATCATCTGCCACGACCCCGCCGGCATCTGGCAACCCGTCAAACTGATCATCACCCGCGCCATCTTTGTGCGCGACGTTTTTGTGCAACCCGCCCTGGACGGCGCCCGTCTGGACATCGAAATCGGCACGCACGCATCCGGACACCACCACCGTATCACGATCAGCTATACAGTGCGCCTGCGCGAGACAGGAGAAATCCTCGTCATCCGCGAGAAAGCCGCCGCCGGCGAGGCCGGCGCGCTCGCCACCCTCCGCCTCGATCTGCCCAAAGTCAGCCCGCTGCTCTGGACGCCCGAGACACCTCACCTCTACGACCTCGAAATCCGCCTTTCCCGCGACGGACGCCCTGCCGCCCCCCTCGACCAGCACACCACGACCTTCGGCTTCCGGACCTTCGGCGCATCCGGAAACCACCTCCTGCTCAACGGCAAACCCTGCTGGCTGCGCGGCGCCGGCCACTTCCCGCACGCCCTCCGCCCCAACGACCCCGAACTGGCCCGACGCTTCGTGCAACTCGCCCGCGAAGGCAACGTGCGCGCGACCCGCTTCCACGTCGTCCCCCTCACCAAAACCTGGGCCGCCGAGACGGACCGGCAAGGCCTGCTCGTATCCTTCGAAGGCATCTGGCCCTGGCTCATGCTCAAGGGCGAACCACCCGCCCGCGCCCTGCTCGACATCTGGCACGACGACTTCGCCGCCCTCGTCCGCAAATACCGCAACCACCCCTCCCTCGTCCTCTGGACCATCAACAACGAGATGAAATTCTACCACTTCGACCACCACGACAAAGCCCTCCTGCGCCGCAAATGGACCATCGTCACCCGCATGATCAAGACCCTCCGCGCCCTCGACCCCACCCGCCCCGTGGTAGCCGATTCCGGATACGTGCGCGGCCAACACCGCGAAGACTACGAAAACATCATCCGCGACGCCACCCCCCCCCTTGACGACGGCGACGTGGACGACGCGCACCAGTACTACGCCTGGTACCACCCCTCCTTCACCACCGCCACCCGCGGCCAGTTCGCCCGGAAAATCTCCACCCCCGGCCGCCCCCTCATCAGCCAGGAACTCGCCACCGGGTATCCGCGAAACGACGACGGACACCCCGCCCGCTTTTACCTCTTCAAGCACGGCACCCCCCAGGCCCTCGTCGGCGACTACGCCTATGAACACCACGACCCCCGCCACTTCCTCGAACGCCTCGCATTCACGACAAAACACACCGGCGAGGCCATCCGCCGGACAAACCGCGACGAAGCCGCCGGCGTCATGCACTTCTCCTACATGACCTGGTTCAAGAACGCGCACGACGCCGCCACCCTCCAACCCTGGACCGCCCCCTGGCAAGCCCTCCGCACCACCCTGCAACCCATCCTCGTCAGCGCCGACTTTTTCGGACGCCACCACTATTACGGCGCCACCCTCCCCCTCCGGCTCCACCTCATCAACGACGCCGCCGACACCACCGACCTCCCCCCCGGCACCCTGCAATGGGCCGTGATTGACGCCACCACCGGCGCCCCCCTCACCAGCGACCGCCAGCCCACGCCCCCCGTCCCCTACTACAGCAACCGCACCCTCCACGCGCAAATCACCATGCCCCGCCTCCACGATCTGCCCGGCCGCTGCGAGGCCAGACTGCGATTCCGCCTCATCGTGGACGGAACCGCGGTATCGGAAAACCACTACGACATCACCCTCGCCAGCCGCCCCTGGGCCAGGCACGCATGGACCCGGCCCGCCTGCCGCCCCGCCCCCGCCCCGGAGACATGGCTCCACGACCCCGCCGGCCTTTTGCGGGACGTGTTTGCCGGCATCCCGCAAATCACCCCCCTGCGCGATTTCGGCGCCTTGCCGTCGCCCCTCCCCCCGCCCCCCCTCCCCCCCCCTGTTGTCATCATCGCGGGCCAGGGAGACGAACTCCGTGAAAACCTGTCACCCCTGCGTCACTACACGGAATCGGGCGGACGCCTGCTCCTCTTGAATACGAAAAAAATCCTCTGTGAACTGTTGCCGGAGGTGGTGCGCGCCTGGCGCGCGGTTGACGGCCAGATCGTCAACCTGCACTTGCCCGAATCCCCGGTCTTCGACGGCATCGACCCCCTCGATCTCGCCTGGTTCCATTGCGGCCCCGGCGTGACCCCGACCGCCTGCGACGGCGTCTATCAAATGGTGGACGACCACAATCCCGATGTGACCGTGCTCGCCGGATTTTGCGATTTCCACAACTACCTCGCCCGCCCCACCGACATCGTACAACACAGCGGCACGCCCCTGTTCGGCTGCCGGGTGGGCCAAGGCTACCTGCTCGCCAGCGAAATGACCGCGCCCGCCGCCTCCCGCGACCCGGTGGCGGCCCGGCTCGTGTTCAACCTCCTGCGCCACCTGACCAGCGAAAATCCCTCCTGCCACAGCAACCGCCGCGACCCGCGACAGGCCATCCCGATTCCCGTACGCAACGAGGTGCATTCCGGGAGTCTCGCTTCCGGGGTTATCTGAAGCAGATTCGTGCGGCATGAAATCCACCTTGATGATTTTCCCCTGGATTTTTCTCCTTGCATGCTCCCTGCCGGCCCCGTCCGCCGGCGCGGCGCAGCAAGCCCGGCCCTTTCTCCAGGTGGATTTCGGCGCCAGGACGAGCCCCGTCCAGGACGGGTTTGTCGCCGCCAGGGCCAGTGTCGCCCAGGTCGAAGGCCCGCTCGTTTACGAGTTTGAAGGGTATCCGGAAACCATCGCCACGGGCACGATCACGCTGACGCTCGCCGCCGGGAGGAACAGCCTCGCTTCGACCGGACGCCTTTGCGCCCGCGACCGCGGCCCCATCCCGCCGGAGGGAAAATTCAACCAGGGCGATCTGTATCGGGATTTCATTTCAGGGCCCTCCACGATCACCCTGGGCATTTCCGGGCTCAAGCCGGGCAGCCTCCACGAGGTGCGTTTTTATACTTTCGACAAAAACCGGGACCAGACGATGGAGATCGTCAACCACTCCGATGGAGCCCGCGGCCCCAAAGCATCGGTCGCCTGGAAAAAAGACCAGCCGTTCACGGAAACGACGGCCAACGACATCCACACCGCAACCCTGCAGGCCAAGGCCCCGTCCTCGGGGACGCTCGTGTTCCGGGTAACGAGTATTGGCGGCGGAAACGCCGTCATCAACGCCATTGCCCTCTCCGCCGTGGGGCGCCGGGGGGGGCGGGGGGGGGGGGGGGGGGGGGG
>JAISAX010000566.1 GCA_031266495.1 Opitutaceae bacterium | reverse complement strand
TTTCAGGTTGGCGAGCAGAAGGACGGGGTCGCCGTTGCGGTCAGTGGGTGACATGTCGGCTCTGATGGTGAGGGAAGCAAATGCGGGGTTGCCCGGGTTGATCCAGGGGAGGCGGTTGGCGAGGAGGCGTCCGTCAATGGACAGGTTGAAGGTGCGTGCAGAGGTGTCCACTTCCAGCCGGAGAGACTGCCATTGACCGGCTTTGCAGGGACCAAGGCTGGAGGCTTTTTGTCCGTCGTGGAGGCGGATTTGTCCTTGTTCAAGGATGACGTTGCAAATGGCTTTGCTCCATGCGCCGCCTGCGAGGATATCAGCCCGGTAGTGTCGTGGTTTTCCCGGTACATCGGTGGAGGGAGGAAGGATTTTGTAGTGGAATTCAACGACAACGCTTCCGGGTGCTCCCGCGTCAACGGGGGGCCACGTGAGCACGAGTGACGGCGCCTGGTCGCGTGTGCCCGCGGTGTCGCGGATCGCGAGGGCGGACAAGAGTGGGGCCGGCAAACCGGATGCTTCGATGATTTCAAAGGAGCCGAACAGGTTTTCAACGGGGCCGCGCCATGTCTTGATTTTGCCAGGTCCGGCGGCAGGATTTCCGTTGTAGTTTCCGGGCGGACAATTGGCGAATGTCTCTTCCAGGAGTGTGCTTGCGCCGTCACTGGCGACGTCGGCGAAGGCGGGGAGTGTGGAGTGCGCGATGGTGGCAAGGAGGAGCGCGGGCAAGGATCGGAGAATTGTGTGCACGGGTATGAAGTGACCGAGGTTTTTGGTGAGCGCCGTATCAGGAAACGAATGATGGTTACTTTCGCCGCAGCGACGCAGGGTGGGAGGGGGGGGGGGATATTTACGGGATGGGGCGTCCGGAATTGATCTGGTTAACGGTTTGCTTGAGCCAACGGATACCAAAAACAAGCAGAAGCACGGAGACTCCGGCCAGAATGGCGGTTGTGGCGGGTTCGGGAACCTGGGCAGGTGCGAGAGCAAATGTTATTTCGAAAGGGATGCCGCCCGGGGCACTTCGGCTCCATTGGACGTTTTTTGCGGCAAATGTCGTGTTGGTGGCAGTGAAGGCTACGGTGTAGTAAACGATGCTTGATGCCTGTGTGAGCGAGTAGTCTTTCGACGATGAGCTGGATTGAGGCGTCCCTGTTGAGTTGATCACCCGGATCCGGGTTCCCGGATCGGCAAGGTCTGTCGTCCATCCGGATTCACCTGCGATGGAGGCGCTGCTTGTTGTGTTATTGATGTAAAGCGAATCCTTGATGGAAAAACCGGTTATCTCGTAGCCAGCCTGGGAGAAATCAAACGCGATGACGAATGATGCACTTGTCTGGCCTTGATTGGGCGTCACGTAGCGGCGTTCGCTATCCCCTGTGCCTTCGGTATTGGCGCCAAAGATGTTGGAGCTGGAATACAGCGCATTCGAAAACTTCGCGTTATTGATGAGATCGTCGAAGGAAATGCTGAAGGTATAGGCGTTGTTGGTAATGTCATCGTCAGTGATGGCGAGCGCGGCATTGGCCAGGGTGGCGAGAGACGAGCAGGAGGCGGCGAGAGCGAGGGTTGATTTGAGCAGGTTCATGGTGGTGGTGTGGTTTATACGGTTCGGGTTGTATGGTGGACGGACGAATAAGGGCGGGACAGATGGGGCGATGCGGAGGGCGTTCAGAGTTTTGCGGGCTTCATGTGCACATATACACCTTTGCCCCGGACGCCGCGGAGGAGGCCTTCGGCGATGAGGGTCTTGATCGCACGGCGGACGGTAGGCCCTCTGACGTCGTTGCAGAGGCGGGCAATGTCGCGGGCGGTGGGGATCATGTCGCCGGGTGCGTATTCTCCTGACGCGATCCAGCCGCGGATCAGGGTGTCCACCTGCTGACGCGGAGGCAACTCCGGTAGCGACGGGAGAACGAGAGCGGGAAGAAGACTGGCAGCGGTGGCGGGCATCTGGCTGATTTTCAGGTTTCCGAAACGGGCTTCGAGAGGAGTTGCCCGACACGCTGCACTTGCGTCCCGGAAAAGAAAAGCACTGTGATGCTAGACACGTCCAGCAATAGATGGCTCATCAGTGCCATTTTGATGCCGTTTTTTTGTTCTCTTCCCGCAGAGATGAGTATCACAGCTTGCGCCCGCGCCGGGGCCGATGGAGTGGCAGGCGTGGCGAGCTCAGACCTGCCAAGTGTCTAGAACCTGATTTTTCCGAAATTTTTATTCACTGATGTTACGCATGCAGCCGGTCCGGGGAGATCACGCGTCTCGCGTGCAGGCTTGGGCGTCTCGCCCAAGCCCATCGGTCGAACCGTGTTCGGCGAGACGCCGAACACAGCACGCGAGACGCGTGCTCTCCCCGGATCGATCAAAATACCCTCGTCTGCGTAATATCAGTTACCATTTCAATCCACGAAATTAATGATGTTATTTATGCGCAATCCCTTTGTGTCTCTGTGGTTAATTCTTCCGTATTCAGATTCAGAGAGAGTTCCCTGAACACGGAACCTCCGCCTTTCCCACCACTTTCAATTACACCCGACGTAACCATATACCAATGACAAGCATTGCCAGTCCCGTCGCGGCGGCATACGTGCCCGGTTCAGGTACCGTCGTCAGCCTGAGGACAGCAACACGAAAACCCAGGCTGCGGAATTCATCTTTCGTGGCGTAGTCGTCGCGCACCGAGGAGGCGAGGCGGTCGTAGCTGTGGGGTAACGCGCCGCCACGTACAGCACGGTTACCTCCATTAATAGCATCATTCCATTCAGAGAGGTTTCTCCCCTGCTGGTACGTCCCGTAAAACGAACTCGCTCCGTCCCTCAGCTCATAATAATCCACATCCCATGCGCCGGTGCCCTCCGGACCGTGGTCGGCGCTGCCGCGCCAGACGGTGAGGCTCACCACGCTGACTTGAGTTGTTCGAGGGCGGTCAGGTGGTTGTTGGCCCGGACGAGACGGCTTTTGGCGTCGGTCGGGAAGTCGCTGCGTGTGGTGGCGTTTCTCATGGCGTTGTCGTGGTTACGGTTTTTTTTGGGGGGGGAGTGATTGCGAAGCATGGCAGCACCGGAGCGGTTTCCCCCGGCTCCGGGGAGGTTTGCACAGGGACCGGGGAACACTCCCCGAACGCCGGGGAACGCCCGCGCCCGCCAGTAGAAAGGCGGGCCGGGCGGGCCGGAATGGCAAATGGACTGGACGGGAAGCGGCATGGGAAGGTGGCGGGCGTCGCAGGGACGCCCTCCCGGCCACACTTGCACCCGCACCCGCAGCGACAGCGTTTCCGTGATTACACCCTGAAGTTACGCGGATCGACAGGTTTCGACGGGGCGATGGTGGGACGGTATGTGCCTGCGTAGCCTCAGCCGCGTAACATCAGTTACACCCCTGCACAGGACGGCGCAGCCGCAACCGAAGAAGTTCGTGCCGCCGGGGCGAATCCGCTCCACTGCCTGCCTACCCCTTTGCCATCCACCGCAGCGCCGCCCACGACGCCACCCCGCACACCGCTTGCGTGGCGCACATCGGCAAGGCGCTGTTGGCCGCGAACACGCCCGCCAGCGCACCGGCCAGCCCGCCCATGCCGAATTGCATCGTCCCCATCAGCGACGCCGCGCTCCCCGCCGCGCGTCCGAACGGAGCGAGCGCCAGGGCCGACGCGTTCGGTCCGATCAGCCCGCCCGAGGCCAACGTCACGAACAGCAACCCCGCCAGCAACGGAAACCCGCCCCGGCCGGTGAGCGCCTGCGCCGCCAGCAACGCCCCCGCGCACGCCACCACCGTCAGCACCCCCGACAGAATCTGCCGCGACGTGAACCGCCGCAACAGCCACCGGTTCAGTTGCGACCCCGCGATCATCCCCCCCGCGTTGATCCCGAAAAACACCGAAAACATCTGCGGCGACACCCCGTTCAGCTCGATGAACACATGCGCCGCGCACGTGATGTAGGTGAACATCGCCCCCGCGCTGAAAGCCATCACCAGCGCGTACCCGAGAAACCGCCGGTCCGCCAGCAACCTGCCATATCCGGCCACCGCCCCCGGCACACTCAACCGGTTTCGCCGATCCGCGGGCAACGACTCCGGCAGCCAGCGCCACACCGCGACCCAGACCAGCGCGCCCGCCGCCACCAGTGCCGAAAAAATCCCCCGCCAGCCCGTGAAGAGCAGCATTTGACCACCCAGCACCGGGGCGAGGATCGGCGCCGCGCCCATCACGAGCATGAGCAACGAAAACACATCCGCCGCCTCGTGGACCTCGAACCGGTCGCGCACGACCGTCCGCGACAACCCCATGCCCGCCGAGCCGCCCAACGCCATCAGCAACCGCCACCCGATCAACGCCTCGACCGACCGCGCCAGCGCGCACCCGAGCGCCGCCACCACGAACAACCCCATCCCGAACAACAACGGCCCGCGCCGCCCGATCCGGTCCGAAAGCGGACCATGGACCAGTTGCCCGAGCGACACGCCGACGAGAAAGACCGACAACGTAAGCTGCACCGCCCCCTCCTCCGCCCGCAGATCGCGAGCGATGGCGGGCAACGCCGGCAGGTACATATCGATAGCCAGCGGGCCGAAAGCCGCCAGCGCGCCGAGGATGAAAATCAGCCGCCAGCGGGCGTGCGGCGTCGGTGAAGGTGTCGGATATTCCCTGGCGGGCTTGGCGGAAAACATCCGGCCAGCGTGGAAACCCGTCCGCGAAAATGCGACGGGGAAGACGCCCGCCGGGCACTCTGTTCGCGGTCCTTATCATATCCGTAAGCCCCGATGCTGGCGGTGGCGGACCACGCTTCCGCAGGCGGACCAGGGCGGGCGGGGGCGGGTGGGGGGGGGGGGGACGCCGCGTCATTGCACCTGTCCGGTTTATCCCGAGTTCCGGAGTTGGAACCGCTAAATGTCGCTAAAGGTCGCTAAAAATAAACAGATCGGGAACACGATCAGAGGGGATCCGGATATTCATCTGCCGGGTGAAATCGCCTTTGGTGATCCTGATCTTCAATTCATGATTTAGCGGCTGTCAGCGTTCTTTAGCGGTTCTCTTCTCTCGCGGTCGCTCGACGGCTCCGGCTCGTGGTCGAGCGAGGCCGCTTCGGCTTCCGCCTTGGCCAACTCGCGCCGCCGCCGCCAGCGGCCCACTCCCTTGCCGATCGCTCCGCTGATCCCGAGGTACAGACCCAGCGCCAGCAGGAGCCCGACGCCGGCATAGACAAGACCCTCGACCGTCGTCGGCACCGCCGGTTTGTAAACGCCCCACGTCCCCTCGGCGATCTGCCAGTCGAGATACCGCACAAACACAAACGGCCGTTCCCACAACGACGCATCGCGCAGCGCCTGTTCGGCGACCGTCAAGACCTCCACCCGTTCGCGGGTATCGACGATCACCTGCCCGAGCCCCGCCAGCGCCGGATCGGCGTGCGCCCCCCCCGTCCGTTCCACGAGCTGGTCGAGCGAGATGCCCGCGCTTTTGGCCGTGTCCACGAACTGCCGGAGGTGCCGGCGCGCCTCGTCCAGATGCCCCCCCAGCCGTTGCAGGTACTGCTGCATGAACTCCGGCCCCTGCGACAACCCCGCCGCCCCGGCCACGCAGACGACACGATCCAGCATGCTCGCGACAAAGCGGCCAACCGGACGAAGAGGAGTGAACAAAAGGCTACCGGGACTCATGCCCTGCACGCTGTCCGCCCCGAGGCCCCCCGGCAATCGCGATCCGGATTTTCCGGGCTCGAAACGGCGCCGCGCACCCGTTTCCCTGCCCTGCATGTGCGCACGCCGTTCCACCTTTGCCAAAATCCCCCGCCGCCCCCGCCACCCGGGCCCGCCGGGCCGCCCGCGTTTTCGCAAGCTGAAGCTCGCCCTCTGGCTCCAGGCCCTCCTCGCGGTGGGCATCGGCGTGTGGTTCGCCGTCCAGCCGCCGGCGCGCAAGGACGAGATCATCCGGCTAGCGCGCAACAAATTCGACAGCCAAAAACAAATCGATCTCGTGCAGTTCGCCGGCGACCTCTGGCGGCTGTACCACGACGACAGCCTCGTGGCCGCCACCGCGCCCGGCGATCGCACCATCGTTTACGGCGGCATCCCGCGCACGCCCGGCCTCGACCTCAAGGTCCGCGTCCTCACCAACTCCTCCTACCTCGTCGGGTACGCCGACGCCCTCGGCAACCCCGTATGGGCGGCCTACCGGATTTTTGATCTGCGCACGCGGCCGGATTCGCCCGAACGGCCCGATCGCTTCGTCATCGACGCCCGCACGGTCGCCCGCGTCTCCCCCGGCGACTACACCGGCAGCGGTTACGACCGCGGCCACCTCGCGCCCAATCACGCCATCGCCACCCGCTACGGGCGCGACGCCCAGCTCGAAACGTTCCTCATGAGCAACATCATCCCGCAGCGCCACGCGCTCAACGCCGGCCTCTGGAAACAGCTCGAGGCGAAAATCGCCGACAACTACCCCGGCCGTTTCGGTGAAATCTGGGTGCTGGCCGGCCCCGTTTTCGGCCAGCGGCACGCCGCCACCCTACGCGGCGGCGTGGCGATCCCCGACGCGTGTTACATGATCATCGTGGACGAGAGCGACGGACGCGTCCGTGCCGAGGCCTTTCTTTTTCCGCAGGAAGCCGAAGGTTCGCTCGACCGTTACCTGACCACGATCGACGACATCGAGCAGCGCACCGGGCTCGATTTCCTGCACGAACTCCCGGACGAGGCCGAAAACCTGCTCGAATCCCGCCGGGCACCCGGCGTCTGGTGACATCCGTCAGTAACGTAAATCTGCAGACGGTGTTTGGCAGGGCAGGGGAGGGCCGGGCAGGATGGCGGGCATGGTGTCTGTCGCTATCGCTTCTCCCGCCGCCGCCTCTCCCGCCGCTCCCGCCTCTCCCGCCGCCGGTCCGGTGCGGCTGTCGCTGCACGAATGGTCCTGCCTGCGTCCGGAGCTGGTGTGGGCTTACGAAGGCGCGCCGCACGAGCAGTCGCGGCATGCGACCTTTGATCATCGCGAGGGCAACTTCGCGTGGCTGATCCGGAAGGGCGAGGTGACCTTGCGGCTGGGCGAGCGGACGTGGCGGGCGCGGGCCGGACAGTGGCTGCTGCTGCCGCCTGCGATCACGCGGCAGGATTTTTCCGACGACGCCCGGCTGCTGTCGGTGCGGTTTCTCTGCCAGTGGCCGGATGGCGGCAATGTGTTCGCGCGCGCCGCCGGTGGCCGGGCGACCGACGATGCCGCGGTGCTGGAGGCGCGCGACCACCCGCAACTGGGCCGGGCGGGCGGGCGGCTGGCGCGGCTGGTGCGGCGGCATTTCGGGACGCCGCACAACCTCCACGTGTATCAGAAGGCAGACTACCCGCTTTTCCTGCGATTCCAGCGAGCGTTTCTCGAATGGCTGGAGGCATGGTTCTGCGCGCGGCTGGCGGCAGGCGCCGCGCCGGCCCGCACCGGCGGCACCGGCGACGGCGGGATGGCGGGCGGCGACGAACGGGCCTTGCGCGCAGCCCGTCTGCTCAACGACACGCCGCTGGACGAGGGTTTCCCCGGGGCGGCGCTGCTCGCGGCGATGGGCCTGGGGGCGGTGCAGGCCAACCGGGTTTTCCGCAAAACCTTCGGCGTGACGCCGCGCCGGCAATGGGAGCGCCGGCGTTTCGAGTCGGCCAAACTCTGGCTGGAGACGTCGGCGATGCCGCTGAAGGAAATGGGGGCGCGCCTCGGCTTCCGGTCCGGTGCGCACTTCGTGGTCTGGTTCCGGGCGCGGGCGCGCCTGACGCCGGGCCGCTGGCGGGCGCGGCGGCGGCGGATTTGAGGTGCAAGCGGCGGGCGGCCGGCCACGCTCGGGCGCGTCCATTCCCTGTTCCCGTCACGTTTTCAAATCATCGCCTCCCATGAGCTCCGATCCGGCAACCGAATCTGCGCCCGACCCGTCCGGACCGGCGCCGGTGTCGGTGAAAAAGGGCGCGCCGTTTTCACGGACGCTGCAATTGTCCGGGGAACTGGAGGCGATCCGCGTCCGACTTGCGGCAGCCGGCAGCAGCGGCGGTGGCGGCGGGCCGGACGGGGCGCCGGGGGCGACTGGCGTCACGCTCGCCGACGTGATCGCCACGCTGCGCGGGCGCGCTTACACGTTGCTGCTGATCCTGCTGGCGTTGCCGTTCATCACGCCGATCCCGTTGCCGGGGCTTTCGACGCCGTTCGGAGCGGCCATCGCCATCATCGCGTTCCGGCTCATGCTCGGGCAACGGCCCTGGCTGCCGGAGTGGTTGCGGAAAAAACGGCTGCCGCCCGGTTTTTTCGGACGGGTGTTTTCGGCGACGGGGAAAATTGTGCGGTTTCTGGAAAAATTTTTGCGTCCGCGGCCAGGCCTGCTCACGGAGCAGGAATGGCTGCGGCGGGCGCATGCGTTGCTGATCTTCGTGTGCGCGCTGGTGTTGCTGCTGCCGTTGCCGGTGCCGTTTTCCAATTCGTTCCCGGCGTGGACGATCTTGCTCGCGGCCGGCGGATTGCTGGAGCGCGACAGCCGGGCCATCGTCTGCGCTTACGCGGTGGCGGCGGCAGGGGTGGTGTTTTTTGTATTCCTCGGCGGCGCGGCGCAGGAGGGGTTTGAGGCACTGCGCGCGTGGTGGGCGAATCGCTGAGGAATGCCGGAGGGGGGGGGGGGGAGGGGAAAGCGGGAGGGAGGGTCAGGGTCAGGAGCCGGCTTTCCGGTTCCCGGAATTTTTTTCTGCCGGGAGCGGGTTTTTGATCGAGGTGATGATGGCGGTGGTCAGCGATACGGCGATGAGGGCGAGCGAGAGCTGGACGGGGATGTGAATGTAGCCGGAGAGGAGCATCTTCACGCCGACGAAGGCGAGGATGAGGGCCAGCGCGTAGTGCAGGTGGTGGAACATTTGCATCACGCCGGAAAGCGCAAAGTAAATGGCGCGCAGTCCGAGAATCGCGAAGATGTTGGATGTATAAACAATGAACGGGTCGCGCGTGACGGCGAGAATGGCGGGGATCGAGTCGAGCGCGAAAACGACGTCGGTCGTTTCCAGGAGCACGAGGACGAGAAACAGGGGCGTGCACCAGAACAGGCCTGCGGCGTCGCGCCAGAAAAAGCGCTGGCCTTTCAGGTCGGGCGTGATGCGCCAGCATTTGTTGGCGAGGCGAAAGACGAGGCTTTTTGAGGGGTCGGGGTTGTCGTTATGTTTGCCGAAGGCCATCTTGATGCCGGTGTAAACAAGGAAGGCGCCGAGCACGTAAATGAGCCACTGGAAGCGGTTGATGAGAGTGATGCCGGCTGCAATAAAGGTGGCCCGCATGACGAGCGCGCCAAGGATGCCCCAGAAGAGCACGCGGTGTTGCATGATCGCCGGAATGCGAAAGTGCCTGAAGAGGAGCAGAAACACGAAGAGGTTGTCCACACTGAGGGTTTCTTCGAGGAGGTAACCGGTGAGGAATTCGAGCGCGACGTCGTGTCCGCGCCACCACCAGACCAGCGCGTTGAACACCAGCGCGAGGCTGACCCAGATGGCGCTCCACCCGAGCGCCTCCCGGAGCGGGATTTCGTGCGCCTTGCGGTGAAACACGCCGAGATCCAGCGCGAGCATGAGAAATACGAAGAGATTGAATCCGATCCAGAAACCGAGCGGCGTAGGGGTCATGGTTGAAACGCGAGAGCAAGCAGGCACACGCGCCTTTGCGCAAGCCGCCGGAGATTACAAACAGCAGGGGTATTTCCAGCCGGAGTCTCGCGTGCTGGCCTGGGCGTCCCGCCCAAACCGTTGCTGCCGATCCGGTCCGGTCCGGTATCGGCATGCATCGGCATGCATCGACTTAAGTCGATTCGCCCCGAACCGTGTCCGGCGAGACGCCGAACACGGCACGCGAGACGCATGCGCTCCCCGGACCGTGACTGATGTCAGGTGCGCGGCTGGTAAACCGTCTGCTCGAGGTGCTGGCCGGAGAGGGCGCGAAATGCCGCGATGTCTTTCACCGCGCCGAGCGCCACGAGCTGGTTGGCGAGGTTGCCAACCGCCGTGCCTTCAAGGCTGAACGACACCACCGGCACGCCCGCGGCATCGGCCGTGGCCTGACAGAGGAGGCGGTTGCGCGAGCCGCCGCCGACGATGAGGATGCGCCCGAATCGCCGGCCGGTGAGCCGCTCGAAGACGCGCATCGCGTCGGCATGGCCGCGACCCAACGAATCGCAGATGAGGCGCATGTAGCCGGTGATGTTTTTTGGCGGCACGGCTTTTTTGCGGCGTAGTTGCCCGTCAATGACAGCCTTCATCGAGGCGGGGTTGGAGAGCGCGGGATCGGCGACGTCGATCAGGACTTTCGAGGCCGGGAGTTTTGCGGCGTCGGCGATGAGCTTGTCCCACGCCTCGGGCGTCTTCGGGCGGGCGGCGGGGCCGAGGTCGTGCATGGTGCGTTCGAGAAGCCACATGCCGATGACGTTGGTCAGCGGACGGTAGCGTCCGTCGCCAATGCGTTCGTTGCAGATGCGGTTTTTCATGGCCTCGGCGCCGAGCACGGGCGTGCCGCTCTCGAAACCGACGAGCGACCAAGTGCCGGAGCTGAGGAACAGGTCGGTGCCGTCGGGCGAGGCGGGCATGGCGTCGTAGGCGCAGGCGGTGTCATGGCCGGGCACTACGATGACCTGCGTGCCGCTTTTTTCGAGCGGTTCCAGTTCGGGGGCATGGACGGCGCGCACCGTGCCGAGCCGGGCGCCGGCGAGCACGGGTTTGCCAAACCACCCGGCGGGGATGCGGAAATAGTCGAGCGCGGCGCGCGACCAGTCGCACGAATGCACATCAAGGAGCTGCGTGGTGCTGGCGATGGCCAGCTCGTTGGCCATGCGGCCGGAGAGCAGGTAGTTGAAATAGTCGGGCAGGAAGAGGCAGCGCGTGGCGAGATCGGTGATGGCGGGACAACTGGCAACCGTCTCCCCGAGCTGGAGCGAGGCGTTGTAAAACACGTTGGCGATGCCGGTGGCCTCGTAGATGCGAGCGAGCGCGGCGCGCGTGTTGGCAAGACGCCGGAGACCGTCTTGGGTGCGGTTGTCGCGGTAGGCGTGCGCGGGGAAAACGAGGCGGCCGGCGTCGTTGAGCAGCACGTGATCCACGCCCCAGGTGTCCACGCCCACGGAGGCGAGCCGGGCGCCGCGCGGCAGGGCCTCGGCGGCTTTCGCGAGGCCGGTGCGAATCTCGGCCCAGAGGCCGGCGACATCCCAGTAATCGTGTTCGCCGAGCGAGCGGAAGGTGTTGGGGAAGCGGTGCACCTCGCGGAGCGCGAGGCGGCCTTTGGCCCACGTGCCGAGGATCACGCGCCCGCTGGTGGCACCGAGGTCAATGGCGGCGGCATGGACGGCCGCGCCGGTTCTGGCACCCGCAGCGGTGGCGGTCGCGGTGGTGGCGGTGATGATGGTCGCGGTGGCGAGGTGCGAACGTCCGGCGGCACGTTGACCGGCGCACGGACGGGACGGAGAAGGAGAAGCGGTTTTTTTGGCCATGGCGGGACAGGAAAATTCGGGAGCGTGTGGAACGTGTGAATGAAGCGGACGGGGCAGAAACAGAAGGAAAGGAAAACGGGAATCTTGCCCAGGTCGCCTTCCGGAATCTACCAAAAACTGTCAAAAACTTCCAGAATCTGCCAGAAACAGGTTTGCCATTACTGTTGCGGCCCGGGATGGTTCTTGCTTGCGCGCTCCGGCGCGCTCCGACTGACCACATCGACCCGTTGACCTGATCCGACCTGACCCGACCGACGCCCATTTCCCTTTTTGCCTGCTCTCTGCTGCCTCCCTGCCGCCTGCCTGCTTCCTCAATGAGTTCTCACCACCACCACTCTCCCCGCCCCAACGGCAAACGCCTCCAGCTCATGGCCACGTGCCTGTGCGACGCCATTTACGACGACGTTGCCATCGCCACCGTCGAGGTGCTCGAACACCTCGGCTGCGACATCTCGTTTCCCGAGGCCCAGACCTGTTGCGGCCAGCCCGCTTTCAACGGCGGCGACTGGCCCGCCTCGCGCAAGGTCGTCCGGCATACGGTAAAAACATTTGCCGATGGCGTCGGCAGTGCTGGCGGTGTCGGCGGTGCCAGCGATGCCGGCGGACCGGACGCGGCGGCTGACATCCCCGTGGTGGTGCCTTCCGGTTCGTGCGCCGCGATGATGTTTCACGGCGCGCTGCTCGAATTCGAGAACGAGCCTGACCTGCCCGCAGTCGCCGCACTCGGCGCGCGCACCTGGGAACTGACGGACTACATCGTCAACGGTCTCGGCGTGAAAACGTGGCCGGGCAAGTTCGAGGGGAAGGTGGCGTTTCACCGCTCCTGTCATTCGCGTGGCACGCCGACGCCGGCGGCGGTGCACACGCTGCTCGACACCATCGAGGGACTCACCGTCCTGCCCTTCGGCGAGGCCGAGCAATGTTGTGGATTCGGCGGCACGTTTTCGGTGACGTTCCCGCACATCTCGAAAGCGATGGGCGAACTGAAGCTCGACCACATCCTCGCCGAAAAACCCGACTACATCGTGTCGATCGACATGAGTTGCCTGATGAGCCTGAGCGGCCTCGCCGCAAAAGGCGGCCGTCCGGTCAGGGTCATGCACATCGCCCAACTCCTGCGCGACTCGCTGCGCAATGCGGGAAAACTGGCGCTGTAGTCAGAAAAACATACACAAGAACATACGTAATTTCCTGCCAATACCAGCACCAGCCAACACCATGTC
>JAISAX010000512.1 GCA_031266495.1 Opitutaceae bacterium | reverse complement strand
TCACCACGAGTTCCGCATCTCAAAAAACAACATTTTTCTATGCAAACCACCTGTCCCGCTTCCGGCCCGCGATTGGCCGCGTTCACCCTGATCGAACTGCTCACCGTGATCGCCATCATCGGCATCCTCGCCGGTATTCTCATCCCCACGGTCGGAAAAGTTCGCGAATCGGCGCGAATGGCGCAGTGCAAAAGCAACCTCCGCCAGCTTGGCGCCGCGGTCCACCTCTACGCCGCCGACAACCGGAACACGTTTCCCCCCGGCGACTACAAACCCTACACCTGGTATCTCGAAAGCTACCTGACGCCGCGCGAAGGCAATGCGAGCGTCAAGCAGCAGGGCAGCCTTGTGGACGAATGCCCTTCGCGCGCCCTCAGGATCGATGGCAAGATCACGCGCTCGTATTCGTGCAACCCTTTCGTCTTCGTGCGCGGCCCCGAGGCCACCACCAGCAGCGGCCAGCCTCGCAACGAAAAACCGGTCCACCCTGAAGACATCGTCCGGCCGACGGAGATCATAATGTTTGCCGACGCCATCCAGCGCGCCGTGACCGAGAGCAACTGGCCCGGTTGCGCGGGCTTCCGCCTCACCGGACTGCACGGCAACGTGATCGATCTCCAGAATGTCGGCCCCGGCACGGCAGACAATGTGCTGCCCGATGGCCCGGACACCGAACCGGGATCCCCCGAATACTTCCGCTTCCGCCACGGCGGGAAGCTCAACGCCGTGATGGTTGACGGCTCCGTCCGCGCTTTCGCCAAGGGAACCATCCGGCAGCGCAACCTTGTCATCAGTTACTGACGGCGCACCGGTCCCGGCGTCCCGGCGCAGTTTCCTCCTCTCACCTCACGCCTCGGTGGCCCCTCTGTTCAGGGCTGCCCAAGCATTTTCCCAATGCCCAGACAACACCCGTCCATCCCTTCCTCCGTCCGTGCGGCGCTCCTTGCCGGCGTCCTGTTTTGCATCGTGGCGGCGCTCCCCGTCCTTCCGCTCCGCCTTGCCGGTGCCGCTTCCGGGGCCTCCGCAAACATCCCTGCGGCGGAACTCGCCTACCGGAAAAACGGAGAGTTCACGTTCGACGGCATCCAGGTTGTCGCCGGTTACTTTTCGCCCGACTGGAAACGCTCGGACCAGGCGCGCGCACGGACTGCGCCCGGCTACCCGCGCACCCCGGGCATCGACGGCGAGGACGATCATGAAAACCGGGTCGCCTTTCGCCTTGCGCCCGGCCCATCTGCGCCGGCCGGCTCGTCCGAACCGCTCGTGCTCGACCAACGCCTCCGCCGCACCGGCCCCCGCGCCCTGCAACTCGACAGCACGGTCACGCATCCCTCCGGGATTTCCGTGAGCGAAGTGTTCATCGAGTGCAACATCCCCGCCGCGACCGGCATCGGCAGGGCCATCATTCTCGACGGCACGGCCCATCCGCTCCCCGGCACGCTCGCCAACCCGCGGATCGCCCTGGCCGGCGAAATCCGCCCCCGCGTCCTGACCCTGCCCTCCGCCACCGGCACGCTCACCCTCCGCGGCGAATTTGCCCTCATCATCCAGGACGCCCGCCAGTGGAAAAGGGACGTCTTTTCCGTCCGCCTCCGCTTCCCGCTCCGGCGCGGCGTGCCGCTCACGCGAACCTCCCTCTCGCTCGCCTTCCGTCACGAACCCCCGGAATCCACGCCCCTCTCCCTTCACGAAGCGGCCAATTCCGGTTTCCGTGACGAAATCGCCGGCGACAGGCGCGGCGGCTGGACCGACCAGGGCGCGCAGAACGACCTGCGCAACCTCGCGCCCGGCCCGCTGACCGCCTCCGGCATCCGGTTCGAAATCCTCGACGAAATCCGAAACGACGGCCGCGCCGCCATCATCCTCGGCAAGGACGACCGGAAGGATTTTCTCCCCCGGAAACGCACGCTCGCGCTGCCGCCTGAAACGGCCGCGCAATCGGCCTCCTGGAACAGCCTCTACCTCCTCCACGCCGGCGCCTGGCTCGCCGGAAAAGTCGCCAAAGGCCCCCCGGTCGGGCGCCTCACGGTGCGTTATGCCGACGCGACCGGGACGACGCACGAAATCCGCAACGGACGCGACATCGGCAACTGGTGGAACCCGTATCCGCTTTCCAATGCGGCCGTGGCCTGGACCGGCCGGAATGCGGAGAGTGAAGTCGGCCTCTACCTCTCCCGTTTCGACCTCCTCCGGAAGCCCGTCGCCTCGCTCGACTTCGAGACCGGCGGCCCCTCGATGTGGATGATCGCCGCCGTCAGCGGCTCCGGCGTCCGCCTCACCCCCGCGACGCCCGAACGCGCCTGGACGGCCGCGGCCGGGCGCGACTGGGCCGCCTGGGTCCACGGCATGGACATTGAGGCCGGCAGCGTATTCGATTTTTCGACACAACTCGACGCGCCGGCCGGGAAACACGGCCCGGTGATCGTGACCCCGGGGGGACATTTCGCCTTTCGCGACCGCCCCGCAGAGCGCGTCCGGTTTTGGGGGGTGAATCTCTGCTTCTCGGCCAACTATCCCCGGCGCGACGAGGCGGATCTCCTGGCGGAGCGCCTGGCCCGGTCCGGTTACAACAGCATCCGCATCCATCACTACGACCGCCATCTCCAGCGCAAGGGCGGCGCCTCGCACGAACCCGATCCGGAAAAACTCGACGCTCTCGACTACCTGTTTGCCGCGTGCAAACGGCGCGGGCTTTACATCAACCTCGACCTCTACACCAGCCGGACCTTTTCGCCGGAAGAGTTCGCGGCCCTCGGGTTCGACGCCCCCGGCAAGGGTTCGGCGACGGCGAGCGGCGACATGCACTGGCGTTTCAAGTCTCTCCTGCCGGTCTCCGACGCGGCCTTCGACACATGGGCGCGATTCGCCCGGAATCTCCTCACGCACACCAACCCCCACACCGGAATCGCCTGGAAAGACGACCCCGCCATCGCCGGGATCTGTCCCGTCAACGAAAACTCGCCCGACCACCGCATCCACAGCGATCCGGTCATCAACCGCCACTACCGGGCGGCCTTCGACGCCTGGCTCGCCGAGCCCGCCAACCGCGGCCTACCGCCGCCGCCGGGCGCCGCGACCGACGACATTGCCGGACGCCGCGACGCCGCCTTCAACCGCTTCGTCATCGAGGCGCACCGCCGGCTCGACCGGCGCATGGCCGGCCTTCTCCGCTCCCTCGGCGTGCGCGCTCCGCTGACCGGCGTGAACCATCGCCAGGGCCAGGAACTCGCGTACTTGAGGGAAAACTACGACTATGTGGACAACCACCGTTACTGGGATCACCCGCGCTTCCCGCAGGAGCGCTTCAGGCTCCCCTTCCGCTTCAGCCAGGCAAGCGCGACGGAGGCCGCCGCCGCGCTTCCCCGGGAGCTGATGCCATCCCGCATTTTCGGGAAACCGTATGCCGTGACGGAGTTCAACTACGTGCGCCCCAACCGCCACCGCCCGGAGGCGCTCGCCCTCATGCCCGCCTACGCCGGCCTGCAGGACTGGGATGCCATCTACAATTTCGACTACGCTTCCAGCCGGGCCGCCCTTGCCGCGCCCGGCCGCGGCGGCACCTTCTCCATCGCCGACGACCCGATCGGCCAGTTGGGCGACCGGCTCGCCGCCGTGCTCTTTCGCCGCGGCGACATCGCGCCGGCCGCCACGCGCGTCGTCTTTTCGGTGCGGGATTCCACGGCGTCCGGCCGGATCAACCAACCCTTCCCCGACGCCTTTTCCCGCATCGGGCTCGTCGCCCGCATCGGTTCCCTCACCGGAAGCCCCGCGGACATCCTGCGCGAGCGCGCGCCGGCCGCCATTGTCGTCCAGGAACCCGCCACCCCGCGCACGGACGACGGCGCTCTCGCCGGCCGCGTTTTTCCGGCCGACGAAAACCTCGCCGCCCGGCTGCAATCCGAAGGCATTCTCCCGCCCGGGTCGGTCAGCCCCGACAACACGCGTTACCGGAGCGACACCGGCCAGATCACCCTGGATACCGCCGCAGGCACGCTCCGGGTGGCCGCCCCGCGCAGCGAGCTGTTTGTCCTTCCGCGGGATGCGCGGCTCGAAGGCCATTTTGCGGCGGTCCGGAACCGGGGCGACTTTGCCACGCTGGGCGTGATCTCCGCCGACGGGCGCGACCTGGCCGACAGCCGGCGGGTGCTGGTCGCACACCTCACCGATTCGCTCCCGGCCGGCACGCGCTTTTCCTCGGCCGACCGGCAGATTCTCGAACAGCGGGGAAAACTCCCCCATCTGGTCCGGCGCGGCGCGGCCGAGCTGACGCTGCGCCTCGCGCCCGGCGTGCCGTGGCAGGCGTGGGCGGTTTCGGCAACCGGAGCGCGCCTGCGCGAAGTCCCGCTGAGCCGGGGCGAGGGGGGCGCCTGGCATTTGCGCGTGGAAACCGTGACGGAGGCCGGCACGCAACTGGCCTGGGAAATCGCCCCCCGGGCCGGAGACCGGGACGCCTGGTGATCAGTCGAAGGTCGAAAGGTCGAAGGTCGAAAGTCGTCAGCGGCCCGCCGGAGCGGGCCATCCCTGCAAAATGCTCCGCGTAGCGGGGCCGCTGGCGACCTTCGACCTTCCGACCTTCGACCTTTGACCTTTGACCTTTGACTGATCAAGAGGGGCATCCCCTCTTCCAATTGACAAACAGCGTGCATTCCAATCTCTGCCTTGAACGTTCACATGCCCTGCCTCTCCTTTTTTTCGTTTACCCGCACCCTTTGCCGGAAGGTTCCGCAAAAAATTCCGGAATGAAATCCATGCCATGTCCAAAGTTTATCTGAAGCAAAACGTCTTCGAGGCCACGCGCGAACGCCTGCGTTACATTTACGACCACTTCGAGAACGTTTATGTATCGTTCAGCGGAGGGAAAGACAGCGGCGTGCTCCTGAGCCTGGCGATCGACATCGCGCGCGAACGAGGCCGGCTGCCCGTGCAGGCGCTCATTATCGACCTGGAAGCCCAGTACCAGCATACCATCGATTTCATCATGCGCATGGTGAGCCGCCCGGAAGTAAAAGTCTGGTGGGTGTGCCTGCCCATTCACCTGCGCAACGCCGTCAGCCAGTTCCAGTCCCACTGGTTTTGCTGGGACCCCGACCGGCGCGGCGAATGGGTGCGCGATTACCCCGACCACCCCGGCGTCGTCTCCGACCCGGCCTATTTCCCGTTTTTTCGCAAAGGCATGGAGTTCGAGGAATTTGTCTCTTCCTTTGGCGAATGGCTCGGCCGCGACACCAACACCGCCTGCCTGGTCGGCATCCGGGCCGATGAAAGCCTCAACCGCTTTCGCACCGTCAAGCACACCACCAAGGCCACCTGGCGCGGCAAACGCTGGAGCACCGCCGTCACCGAACGCCTCTACAATTTTTATCCGCTCTACGACTGGCGCGTGCGCGACATCTGGATCGCCAACGGCAGGCAACACTACGACTACAACCGCATTTACGACCTCATGCACATGGCAGGCGTGACCCTGTCCAGCCAACGCCTCTGCCAGCCCTACGGCGACAACCAGCGCAAGGGCCTGTATCTCTTCAAAATCCTCGAACCCGAGACCTGGGCGAAGATCGTGCGCCGCGTCGAAGGCGCCAACTTCGGCAACCGCTACACGGAAGCCAACCGCTCCGCCCTCGGAGGCACCCGCGTCAATCTCCCCCACGGCTACACCTACGAGACCTACGCGCAATTCCTGCT
Source organism: Opitutaceae bacterium (assembly GCA_031266495.1). Next base: position 1,511 of record JAISAX010000512.1, on the reverse strand, counting down.
CGACACGATGCCGCCGTATCTGGGCGCCCACTACCGCAGGAAAATCGCCATCTTCACCGCCTGGTGGGCCAAGCGCGGCGTCTCCCCCATCCCGCAAGCCGCCAACACCGCGGACGAATCCCGGAAAAAAATCCCCTCCTGGAGGCGCATCTGCAAGGTGCTTCTCAAAAACGACTACTGGTGCATCGGACTCTCCTTCAGCCAGACCAAGCGGGAAATGGAACGCCAGCAGGCCCTCATTCACAAGTATTTGACTCGCTGATACACGGACAAGGGCGCATCCCGAAAACCGGAGGGGGGGGGGAGGGGGGCGGTTTTTGAGATGCGCCCCACGGACAAGATCCCGCGTCCCGCGAACAGGTCACCGGCATCCCGCAAAACGCCTTGCGACGCCCGCGCCCGCGCCTGCGAGCGCGAGCGCGAGCGCCGCGAAACCCGCCAGCAAGGCCGCCACGGACGGCTCCGGGACCGTCGAAAGCACCGTGCCCGGCGCGAGCGAAAGGATGCTCGTGCCGTTGACCCTATCCATCAGCGAATCCCACGCGCCGAAGTTGTCGAAGTACAGCCCGTAGGTCACGCCTGCTGACGGGGAACTGAGCGAGAACCCGGTGGCGAAACCGGTGATCCCGGTGCTGGAGACATTTCCGCTGGAGACGTTCAGCCGCTCATAACTCGAGCCGTCAAAACGGTAAATCGCGGCGGAGTTCGTCGCCAGCGGGGCAAGGCCGCCTGGCAAGTCAATGCTCGAGCCGGTTCTGTTGATGACGATGGTGAACCGGAATGCCGTCTCCACGGTGGTGCTGGAGCTGGTAAGCGTACTGCCGGATCGACCGCTGCCGCCCACCCGGGCTTCACCGGTCGTGTTGACCCCGTTGGGACTGACATTCCATACATCGAAGCTCGCCACCAGCACGCCCGAAGAACCGACCGACGCAATGGCGCTCTGCTGGAGGGTAAAGCTGATGTTGCGAGGCGTAGCATCCGCTGCGGGGCTCGTGCCGCCGATGTAAAGCGCGTTGCCCGACATGAATGATGGCACGCCGATCTTGCGCACCTCACCGATTCCCGAGCCAAGCTGCGCATTGGGCGCCGCGCCGGTGAACGTGTCGTTTGCGCCCGTACTGGCGATGGTGAGCGCCGCCGCGCCCTCCGATATGTTGTACGATTCGAAATCCGCCTGCCAGACCAGCGCGGCCTGTGCAGGGACGGACAACAGCACGGCAAAAAGAAAGGCAGACAGGCATGCCAATCGGGATACGGAAGAGCGGACAGAGGCAGGTTTCATGGGTTTCATGATGACAGGTAAATCAGGATTGTGTGTGTTTGATGACTGAAACAACGGACGAGAGCCGTTTTCTCTCCTATCAATCCTCTTCCCGCCCCCCTGCGACAATGCAGACGGATTTTAACCCGTTAAAATCCACCTTTTCAACCCGGGCGCCGGGGGGGGGGGGGGGGGGGGGGGGGGGCGGGCGGGGGCGCCGCGGCGCGGGGCGGCCGCCGGGCGCGGG
>JAISAX010000493.1 GCA_031266495.1 Opitutaceae bacterium | reverse complement strand
CCCCCCCTGCCTCCTGCCATCTCAGCAGACACTTCCGTTTACGTTCATGATTTCCGTCAAGCTTGTCCAACAACGCATTCGTCGTGCCCTTTTCACGACAACACCGGCCATTGCTGCGGCATTCGCCATTGTCTCCACATCCGGCGGAGCCGAGGCTGGCCCGTCCGTTTTGGACGCCGGATTTGATCCCCCGCGCCGCTGGGTTGCCTGGACGGATGCCGAGATCGCCTCAATCACAACCTCAGCCGCCGACCAGGAAAAATCCACCGCCGGCTTGCTGGATGGCAAACCCTCCACCAGCACCCGCTTTCCCAAGCTCAAAGGCAGCACCACCACACTCACCTTCAAAACGCCACGCACCATCCGCCAACTCGCTTTTCTGCAAGGCGGCTGGGACAACTGGGCGCTCCCGAAAAAACTCAAACTTCGCCTCGACGACAACGACACCCTCGAAGTCGCACTCCAGAACGCACCGGGCAAGATCCAGTCTGTCGCACTCAACCGCACGCTCACCCGACTCGAAGTTCAAGTCCTCGACATCTACAGCGACGCCAAACGCATCCACCCCTGGGGAGGCTTTTCCGGCATCGGCGAAGCCCATTACGGCACCACGGAATGGAGCCTCCTCGCGCCCCCCCTCCAGGACCACCAACGCAACCTCCGCCTCACCATCGAAACCCCCGTTGCCACCACCGCCAACATCGTCTTCGCGATCGGAAACACGAGCAAGCACCGCGCACTGCGCTTCGCCCACCCGCCCATCGCGCTTCAGCCGGGAAAACAGACCTGCACCCTTTCACTCGACGACCTCAAACCAGCCGAAGATTACGGCTATGAACCACGCCCCCGTCATCTTGAAACCCTCATGCTCAATGGTCCTGACGAGCAAACGCCCATCCGCCTCATCGCCGTCGAGGCGGTTCAGGCGCCCGTTGCCGCCCCCCCATGGGAAGCGCTCCCGCCCATTATCTTTCCCACCCGCCGGATCGACGGCAAAATCTGGACCGAAGGGCACAGTTACCGCACCGCCGGACGCTTCGGCAACTCCACCTACAACGGCCTCATCAACGAAGTCGTCAGCGGAAACTGGATACGCGTTTACACCGCCAACGGCGGCAACCTCTATCGTCGGCAGGATTTCGACTTCCACGTCGAAGGACAGGAAGCCGACACCACCGACAGCACGGACGAACTCTGGCGCGTCAAACTTGGCACCTACAACCCCGCGCGGGAAAAAATCACGGCCAACTGGACAACCATGATCAACGAACGGCGCGGACGGGATAACTCGATCCTTCGCGTCACCACCGGCCTCCTCGCCCCCGGATTCCTCATCGACACCCCCAAAACCCTCACCCTCAGTTCCCGAGGCGGCGGCAAACTCCCCGTTCGCAGCGGCGCGCCCGACGAAGACGAAGCCCGCTTCATGAAACCCGATACGACCGAATCCGGGAAACCCATGATCGGCCCCTCCGCCATCCTCACCAGCCACGGTCTCCTCACCAGACCACAAACAATCCGCAACCTGCGCGAACCCTGGCTCGTCGCCATCTGGGGTATTGCCGACGGCAAACCCACCTTCTGGGGCGACAAAGCCGTGGCCATTCTGCTCACCGCGGACACCTCCGCCCCCATTGAATGGACCTCCTCCACCCTGCGCCTCCCCCCGGCCCGCTGGGGATTCTCCAGCGCCTTCCACGGACTCCTCAATGAAGGCTGGAAACCCGAATCCGTATCCAACCGGTCACGACAAATCGCCCGCATGCTCCGCGCCTACCCCGTTGACTGCCGCGAATACTATCTTGTCGAGGACGACGCCGTGCGCATCCGCAACGAATTCCGTTACGAACGCTGGGGCAACCCCGCCTGGCAAAGCACCGACTATGCCCCCCTCCCCCCCATCTACAACTGGGCGCGCGATTCCCTCCAATGGCAGGGCATTCCCGCCGACTCTGGCACCAGCGCCCGGACCAACCTCAAAACCCCCGTCGGCCCCTTCCGCTGGCTCGATGGCGCCACGCTCCACTACACACTCCCCCGCATCCCCGCCCGCCATGCCGCCTGGCCGCAACGCGTGGAATTCTCGGACACCTACCAGTCCATGAATGACGCCATCACCGCCAAAATACGCCCCCCGCTTGCCACCCGCTCCACCAACCACCCCTGGATCCTCGCCTACCAGGACAGATGGACACAAGGCCTCATCGGCGGCAGCTTCCATCAACCGCAAGCCCTCCAGACCCTCCTCGACCTCGCGCACCTCAACGTCGAGCGCATGTACGCCCCCTCCTCCTGGATACTCCGCCGCGAACTCTTCACCCGGGAACCCTATCAACTCCGCGGATGGCTCGACCGCTCCACCCTCCCGGTCATGTTTGGCGACCCCAATTCCAACGTCGGCCAGGCCGCGTATTCAACTTATCTCTACGCCCTCTATTCCGGCGACTGGGCGACCATCCGCCGCCTCTGGCCCCGGATCATGGAAACACTTCGCATCTTCGAAATCCTCAACGACTGGGCCGTCCCCGCCACCACCTCCCGCGAAGCCGTCAAATACGGTTCCATTGACATGGATACCATCGCCTTCGCCGGCATTGCCGCCATGCATCGCATGGCGCAAGTCCTCGGCCAGACGGACGACGCCGCCCGCATCGCTTACCTCCAGACCAAGATCGCCGCCGCCACCGCCCTCCGCTTCAATTTCCCCCGTTATCTCGATCCGGAAACCAGACACCCGCGCCTCTACGGCGTCGGCTTCGCCGAGGACGGCCCAGCCATCGAACGCGCTTCGCCCAGGCACACCGGCGGCCTCGACCACATCGCCATGTGCCTGACATGGACAGGCGAAATGCCCGAGATGTATGACTTTTACCTGAACATCCTCGGTCACGATTTTTTCACTACATTCCAGCGCGACTTCATGGAAAAACAATTCAGCGGCTGGCGGACGATGGCTTACAACCAGAGCCGGAGCGCCGCCCACATTGCCAACCGCGCCTGGCTGCCCGACTGGCCCGCCGACGGCCTGAAAAGCGACCTCGAAACCTGGCTCGCTCACCTCAAGCAAAAACACACGCCCTATTATGCATCAGGCATGTTCGGCGCCTGCACTGCTCACGAAACCCGCGTTTATCTCATCGGCTGGGAACCCGCGCGCTTCCGCGGTTCGCGTTACGACAACGCCACACGCCAACTGTCCCTCGAACTGGAAAACCCGAATCCCTTCGAGTTGGAAATCCACGCGCCCGTCCCTCCCGCGACCCTTCGGCTCGACGACCGCGAGCAACCCCTTGCCGGCATCCGGTCGAACGGCAACCACCACCGCATCTCGCTTCCCCACGGAGGTAAAATCCGGATACAATTCCCCGCCGCCGTTCCCGTCAGCCCCTGACTCCTCCCCCCCCTCTCTCCAAGCCATGAATCATCCCGGAAACAAAGCATTCACCCTGATCGAGCGCGTGAGGGATTTTCGATTTTCGATTCCCGATTCTCGATTTCCGAACAACCATGCCAGTGTATCCGCGACCCAATGGCGCTGCAGCGCCCAATCGAAAATCGAGAATCCAGAATCGAAAATCAGCCGCGCCTCGCGCGGCTTCACCCTGATCGAATTGCTGACCGTCATCGTCATCATCGGGATATTGGCCGCCATCATCATACCGACGACCGCACGCGTCAGACAATCTGCCCGTGACACCAAATGCACCGCCACGATCCGTCAGTTCGCCATCGCCACCCAACTCTACATTATCGACAACAAGGGCAATTTCCCGAAAACGGCCGGCAACTATGGCTATACCCACTCTGATCTCGTCCCGTACCTCAATCTCAAGATCACCGATTCCAACCTGAAAATCCACTACATCGATTGTCCGGGAACATTCATCAAGTCGAACGGGCAAGAAACCCATTGGGTATATGGCTTCAACACGCACATCTCCGAAAAGCCCGCCTCCTCCATCACACAGCCATCCCGGCTCATTCTCGCAAGCTGCTCGACAGGGCAATGGATCACAAAAGCGCTTTGGGAAACAACACCCAAACCACATCGCGGCAAGGTAAACATTATTCACGTTGACGCATCCGCCCGGCTCGCGACGGTCAGCACCCTGACCGTCGCCGATTTCCGGCGGGATGTCCCGGGCGCGGGCTATGTATCAGGTGACGAGACCAATTACATGGGCATCCCCGAAAACGACAAATGACGGCTGCAACCGGAATGCCCGTATCCAGAATCACGATGCAACTGCCTGATCCGGCCCCCCTCCCCCTCCCCCCCCCCTCCCCCGACGACACTTGGGACGTGATCGTTGTCGGCGGCGGCCCGGCCGGATGCACCGCCGCGGCAGCCGCAGCGCGTGAAGGAGCCCGCACCCTTCTCATTGAACAAACGCAGGCACTGGGCGGCTGCGGCACCACAGGACTTGTGCCCATCTGGGCTCCGCTGACCGACAAAAAAGAGATCATCTACCGCGGTCTTGCCGAAAAAATCATCACCGGCTCCCGCATCGGCATGGATCACGTCCAGCCCCTGTATTTCGGCTGGACCCCGATCAATTTCGAACACGTCAAACGCGTTTACGACGAACTCGTCACCAGCCACGGCGCGGAAATCCGTTTTCAGACCTTCCTCGCCGCGGTTGACGTTGACGTTGACCCCCATGACGGCGCCTCCGTATCCGGAATCCGGGTGGCAGGCAAAAGCGGTCTGCGCCGGCTGAAAGCCCATGTCTATATCGACTGCACAGGCGATGGAGACCTGGCCGCCTGGGCCGGCGCCCCCTTCCTCAAAGGCGACGCGCATGGGGAACTTCAGCCAGGCACCCATTGTTTTATTTTCAGCAACGTCAACGAAGCCGCCTACAAACGCTTCCTTGCCGAGCGCGGTGATCCCGCGCTGGTCCTCCTCATCAAAGAGATCATGACCACCGGCAAGTATCCGGAAATTGAAGACACGCACTGCCTTCAGATCAAAATCGGTCCGGGCACCTACGGCTTCAATGCAGGACACGTTGAGATAGACAACACCGATCCGGCCTCCCTCTCTCGCGCCGCCATCAAGGGGCGTCGCATTGCCGAGGCCTTTCGCCGCGCTCTCGCCGAATTCCAGCCCGAAATCTACGGCGAAGCATTTCTCGTCAGCACCGGCACGCAGGTCGGCGCGCGTGAAACGCGCCGCATCGTGGGCGACTACCTGCTCACTGTGGACGACTGGCTGGAACGCCGCACCTTCCTCGATGAAATTGCCCGCAATGCCTACTTCATCGACGTCCACTCCTCGCTCGAGGCAATCCGGGCCCGGCCCAAAGACGCGAAACCCATAAACAAATTCCCCCACTACGGACCAGGCGAATCGCACGGCATCCCCTACCGCTGCCTCACACCGAAGGGCCTGCGCAACGTCCTCGTGGCGGGCCGCTGTGTTTCGGCGGACCGGCCGGTGCAAGGCAGCATTCGCGTGATGCCCGTATGTCTCGTGATGGGCGAAGCCGCCGGCATGGCCGCCGCACACGCCGTGCAAAACCATGCCTCCGATATCCACGCTGTGGATACCGCTCGACTCCGCGAGCGCCTGAAGCAAGAAGGTGCTTATCTGCCATGAAGCCCCTCCAACTATTCCAACTTCCCGCCCTCCTGCTTGTCCTTGCCTCCCCCGCCCTTGCGCATCAGGCAACCGGTGCCAACGCAGGCGAAAACGAAACCGACGCGGCCACCCCGAAAAACGCGGCGCTCGCCCCGGTCAAAGACATACCCGGCCTGCCCCGCGTCCTGTTGATAGGAGACTCCATTTCCATCGGATACACCCTGCAAGTGCGCGAACTGCTGGAAGGCAAAGCCAACGTCCACCGGACACCATTCAACTGCGGTCCAAGCCACAACGGACTGATTGGCACCCGTGGCAAATGGCTGGGTGACGGACAATGGGATGTCATCCACTTCAACTTCGGTATTTGGGACGCCAAGATCAAACCCGCCACCGGCAAAGTTTCCACCAGCGACAAAACTTACGTCAAAAACCTGTCCATCATTGCCGACCAGCTGAAAAAAACAGGAGCCATCCTCATTTTTGCCACCACCACGCCGATTCCCGACACCCTTCTCGTTGCCAAAGAACCAGGCCACCCGTTGCCTCCCGACACCCGAGTCTTTGTTGATGTCGCGCCCAGGAACCAACTCGCAACCACCGCACTTCAATCCAAAGGCGTGTTGATCGACGATCTCCATGCCGCCATTTATCCTGAACGGGAAAAACACTGGCGTTCCGGCGATCTTCATTTCACTCGCGAAGGCTCGACCATACTGGCAAAAGCGGTGGCGCAAAGCATGGAAGCCGCACTCGCAACGCGTTCTGTCCGCCACTGACGTGTATTTTGTCTGGATCGTACAGTTCCCGAATCTCCGGCACTCTGGCGCTACCGCGGCCAGTATGTCTATTACGACCAACTCGTCGGCCATATCAGCGATGTGCCCGAAATCAGCGCCTGCAAAAAATCCATTGAGTGACACAGATTCCGGAGGAAGCGGAGTTGTTTTTCTGATACAGGGCAGGTGCACGCTTCGTCTGTGCACAGCTTGGCAAGGATTTTCTCCACTGCGCGCTCCTCAGCACCGCTCTCGTGCCATGCGGTCACCAGGTTGTACCCACACAGGGACTATTCCGTCATCGAGCAGGCTCTCGCTTGCTGCTGTTCCCTTTCACTAAAATCCCTTCAAGGACGAGATGAATCCCGCTTCATGAAAGCGGCTTCATTCTCGCTGACATGCTGGATGATCGCATCGATCACATGAACATCGCCCTCATCACTCATGCGGAAATTACCGGGATGGGCATCAAAAAGTGCGACATGGCGGTTGGCGTTGAGAAAACTCATGGTGCCAAGGCGCCCGATGTGGATTCCGGAAACCAGTTGGTAGTCCAGAGCAGCCATGCACTGTTCCATTTCCTCCTGCGTGGCGGGGCGTCCCGGAATATCCAGCTTGGGAAACAACGATTCTCCAGTCGTCGCCTTCCCGCCACAAACCCTCCAATTCGATGGTTCCGCCAAATTCTTCGTTATGGAGCAGCATTCGTTCCAGATACTGAAACGGCGTCGCCTCCATAGCCGAAACACCAAGAACCTCAAAAGGCGGAATGTCGGACCAGCCAAATTCGCCAATCAGGCCATTGCGGCAGTAGTGTTCGGCAGGGAAAGTGCTGAATTATATTTTATTATTTGTGAGCAAGTTGTGACATAATTGTGACAGGAATGTAACTGTAATTTTAATTTGGGTTGTGCTATACTGGAGA
>JAISAX010000491.1 GCA_031266495.1 Opitutaceae bacterium | reverse complement strand
ACCTTCAGCGGTTATGTAGCGCGCTCCGGAACCCTCAACCAGAACCTCGGCGCGCACCTCACCCTCACGACCACCGCCAAAGGCTCCGCCACCGGGAAACTCCTCATTGGCAAAACCAGCGCCACCTTCCGCGGCCAGCTAACCCTGGCCGACGGCGTGACGACCTCGGCCACACTCGAAGCCATGCTCACCCCGCGCAACCAGCCCCCCCTCGCCCTGCACCTGACTATCCCGCAGGACGGCTCTGCCGCCACCGGCACCGTACGCCCCGCCGCCGGAGGAAGCGCCCAGGCCACCCTCACCGCCTGGAAAAACCCCTGGCACAAAAAAACCCTCCCCGCCACCAGCCAGGCCGGAGCCTACACCCTCGTAATGGAAAACCCGGTCGAGAACACCCGTTACCCCGTCGGCTACACCACGGCCACCCTCGCCACCGCCCTCGACGGCAAGGTAAAGTGGACCCTTTATCCCGCCGACGGCTCACCCGCGCTCAAAGGCGCCACCACGATCTCCACCGACGGCCACCTCCCGCTCTACGCGGTCGAAGCCAGCCCCACCGGCACCATTGTCGGCTGGCTCCGCCTGCCCGACCGCTTTGGCACCGACCCGCTCACCCCCGGCGACCTCACCTGGAACCGCGCCCCCGTCACCCAAACCGGCAAAAAAGGCGTGCAAACGTACCCCGCCGGATTCGACCCCCTGCCCCTGGCCATTGAAGGCGCGCCCTACACCCCGCCCGCCAAAAACGAACTCCTCTTCGGACTCGTCCCCGAAGACGGCAACACGCAACTCGAACTCTACGAAAGCGAGGCCGTTGATTTCGGAGAACAAGCCTGGCTGCTCGAAGGCATTTACTTCGGCCTCGGGACGAACAACAAAGTCCGCGCGCCCCAAATACAGATCAAACCGAAACTCACGCTCAAACCCGCCACCGGCGAATTCAGCGGCAGCCTTACGCTCGCGGACCCCGATCCGGCCAACCCGAAAAAAACCATCCGGCGCACCGTCAAATACGCCGGCGTTGTCATGCAAAACTGGAAACAAGGCATCGGCTATTACCTGATCCCGCCACTCCCCGCCGCCGCCGCCGAAGCCACGCCCGCCGGCCCCCTGTCGGGGGAAATCTACTACGGCCCGCGGGAACCGGACGATTACAACGACTGGTAACCGCCCCCTCCCTCCCCCCCCCCTTCTCCTCACCACTCCAGCCTCCGGCTCATGCAACAACCCAGACAGTCGTGAAAAAACACCAGAACCTAGCGATACTCCTCCTGTCGATATTCACCCTCATTGCAGACGGTTCGGGCAACCGGACGGAGGCAGCGCCGGTTGCGGAAAAAAGCGCGACACTGGCGACACCGGCGGCGCGAGCGATCCTCGACGCGATGCCGCCGGGAGCATTCCGGACGACGATACTCCGGCTCGAACCCGCCGCGCAGACCCGGCTCCTCGAAACACTGGCCAGCCATCCGATACCCGCTGCGGACCACGGCAGCCTCCAGGTCACGCCCGACGGCGGACTCATTTATGCCTGTATCTTTCATCCCGTGACACCGGACACCGGGACCGCCCCCGCGTCCACCGAAGCCAACGCCCCTCCCCCCCCCCCCGCGGCCCCCGTGCCCATTGACCAGCCACCCGTGCGCCATTCCCGCCCCGGCGCCCGCTACATCCTCTTCCTCGATTTCGGCGGCATGACGATCACCGGCACGCAATGGAACACCAACTACGGCACCAGCATCTTTGTCGCCAGACCCTACGACATCGACGATTCCCCCGCCACCTTCAACGACCAGGAACAAGCCAACATCATCCAGATATGGGAACGCGTCGCGGAAGACTACGCCCCCTTCGACATCGATGTGACCACCGAAAAACCCGGACGCTTCACCACCACCACCGGCCGCGTGCTAATCACGCGCTCGACGGACAAAAACGGAAACCCCATGCCCAGCCACGAGGCGGGTGGCGTCGCCTGGCTCGACGTCTTCGGAAATTCCAACTACGTCTCCACCTATTCTCCCGCCTTCGCCTATTACGACCACATGGGCACAGGAGACCGCCAGACCGCCAACATCGCCGAAGTCGCCTCGCACGAATTCGGGCACAACCTGGGCCTCCATCACGACGGACACCCCTCCGACGGCGAATACTACAAAGGCCACGGCATCGGCGCCACATCCTGGGGCACGATCATGGGCGCTGCCTACGACTGCAACCTCACCCAGTGGTCCAAAGGTGAATACGCCGGCGCCAACAACAAGGAAGACGACCTGGCCATCATTGCCGAAAAAATCCCGTATCGAGAAGAAACCATTGGCGCCACCATCGAAACCGCGTCCGCCTTGACCCCCGCCCCCGACGGCACCCCGGGGGCCACCGGCACCCTGATCCATGCCGGCGACGCCCACGTGTACCAATTCAGGATCCCGACCCCGGGCGACCACTACACCTTCCAGGCCCACCCCTACCGCGCCGACACCGGATCGTATGGCGGCAACACGGACCTCCGCCTGGAACTGCTCGACCAGGACGGCAACCCCCTCGCCTCCGACGCCCCCGAAAACGAAACACGCGCCACCATCGACTGGACCGCCACGGACTCCGGCACCTACCACCTGCGCATCACCACCACCGGCCTCGGCACTCCGGAAAACGCCCCCCCGGGCTACACCCCCTACGGAAGCATCGGGCAGTACACGATCCGGACCAACCTGCCCATGCTCCCCCCCGAATTCACCAGCCCCCTCACCATCACCACCTGGATCAACGAACCCTTCACCCACACCATCGAAGCAACCGGTTTCCCCGACACCATCACCGTCTCCGGCCTGCCCCCCGGATTCCACTACGACCCCCAGACCCGCACGATCACCGGCCACCCGGCCACGAACGGACGTATCACACTCTCCCTGACGGCGACCAACCGCATCGGCTCCACGACGGCCACGCTCACCATCACCGTCACCAACGCCCCCCCCGCCATCACCCGCGACCCCGCCGGCCGCGAAGCCCTCGTCGGCGACGCCGTAACCTTCGATGCCGGCGTCACCGGCACCCCGCCGCTCGCCTTCCAGTGGCATCACAACGGCGCGCCCATCCCCGGCGCCACCTCGCCCGGACTCTACCTCGGCGGCATCACCCCCGCGCACGCCGGCGACTACACCGTGAGCGTATCCAACATGACAGGACACACCGCGGCCAGCCTCCCCGCCAGGCTGCTCGTGATCGTCCCTCCCGCGATCACCGCCCCACCCGCCGGCGTCACCGTGCAAGCCGGCTCCCCCGCCACCCTCACCGCTGCCATTGCCGGCTCCCCCCCCCCGGCCTGCCGATGGCAGCGCAAGGCCTACGGCGGCTACACCTGGGACGACCTGTACGATGACGCCATTTACACCGGCACCGGCACGCCCGTCCTCCGCATCACCACCGCCGCCCGCGGGATGAGCGGCGACCAGTTCCGGCTCGTACTCGTCACCCGCACCAACACCTGGGAAAGCGGCCAGGTAATATCCCCCCCCGCGTTTCTCAACGTAACCGAACGCCCGGAACCCCCGCGACTCCTTGTCCAGCCGCAATCCCTCACCCTCCAGGCAGGCCGCGGCATCACGCTCACCGTCAGCGCCACCGGCTCGCCCCCTCCGGCGTATCAATGGCGGAAGGACGGCATCCCGATCCCCGGAGCCAACCTCCCCGAACTGACGCTCAATTTCATGACACCCGCCCTTCAAGGCGGCTACGATTGCGTCGTCACGAACACACAAGGCACGGTCACCAGCGCCCTCGCCACCCTCGCCGTCGAACCCGTTGGCGCGACCGTGGCATTTGTGACCTCCACACTCGAACAGACCTATGACGGAAAACCGCGTGTAGTGGAAACCACCGCCACCAGCACCTGGGCGGCCGATGGCGGCGCGGGCCTCCGGCGGGTGATCACCTACAACGGCTCGACGACCCCGCCCGTCAACGCCGGCACGTACAACGTGACCGTCACGCTTGCCGAACCCGGCTTCAAGACCACCATTGACCACGCCACACTCATTGTCCGCAAAGCCGGGCAACGCATCACCTTTTCCGCCGCTGCCGCCGCGCAAACCACCCGCTGGATTTACGACCCCCCGTTCGGCCTCGACCAGTACGCGCATTCCACCTCCGGCCTGCCGCTTGCCTGTTCCACCTCGGCCCCCGGCGTCATTTCCGTATCCGGACGCCTCGCCACCATCCATTCCATCGGCGACGCGCTCCTCACCTTCACGCAACCCGGAGACGCGAACCACGACGCGGCCCCGCCCGCCACCCTCGCCCTGACGGTCGCCGCCCGCGGAACGCCCGCGCCGGAATCCGTCCGCCAAGCCTGTATCGGCACATCGGTGACACTCCCCTCCTCGACGGACGGCGCCGTTGGTCCCGGCCTCCGGTACTACGCCAAAGGCCTGCCGAAAGGACTCCGGATCGATCCCGTAACCGGCCTCATCACCGGCCGCATCACCGCGAAACCCGGCTCGTACGCCATCACCCTCTGGAGCAAGCAAGGCAAGGTGAGGACCGACCTCGACAGTTTTGTTTTCACCGTCACCGCCTTCCCCGCCGCCTTCCAGGGCGGATTCGATGGCCTCCTCCTGGACAGTAACGCTGCCGCCACGCAAGCGATCCCCTTCGGACGATTTGAACTGAAAATAACCTCCACCGGTTCCTTTACCGGCAAGTTCCTGTATCGCGACGGCAAGACCCGTTCCCTGCGAGGCGTGCTCCAGACCACGGCGGACGGCACCGGGGCGGGCGCCCTTGTCGTGAGTGACAAACGCGAGGGACTCATGGCCAATATAGTATTTATAGAGGCGGGCGGGCGACTCCTGTTTTATCTGTCGCGCAACACCACGAACGAGGCGGAGACGGAAGACGGACGGAAGCGGCCCATCTGGAGCAAAAAAGCACCCGTGCCCTGGCAAGGCATCCATGCGACGATACTGGTTCCTGTGTATCCACCAACCCCTGCCGACCCTGCCGGTTCCGGCAGCGCCATTCTCAAGATAGACGCCACAGGCAAGATGACGATCAAGGGGACCACGGCAGATGGAGCCAAACTTGCGGGCGCGATACCGGCCTCAACCGGAGCGGTATATTTCTGGTATATAAATCCCGGAAAGATAGCCGGGGCGAGTCTGGGAGGGGAGGTCTATTTTGGCCGGAAAGCCGGAAGCATTGAAAACCCCTGGCATACGGGAGAGGATACGGAGAGCTGGCTGATATGGCGTCGATTACCGAACACGCGGGCGAAAAATTTCCCGAACGGATTTGGTCCGATCCTCCTCACCCCCGAAACCGCGCAATAACCGCCACGGCTCCCTCCTCCCCCCCCCCCCGAAACAGGTCGGAAGCCGGGGGGGGGGGGGGGGGGGGGGAGGAACAAAAATAACTTTACGGGCAACCGGTTACCGGGCGGGAATTTTAGGGGGGAAAAGCGTGGGA
>JAISAX010000324.1 GCA_031266495.1 Opitutaceae bacterium | reverse complement strand
AACGGCCTGTGGACCTTCGGCGGGGCGGATGGCACGCGCCATCCCGATGCCGGCGACGGAAAAATTGCCGACGACTTCGGCAGCGCGGCCAGCCGCATCGCCTCGTTCGCCTCAATCGGCGGCGCTGCGCCCGCCACCCCCGGCGTCAACCACCTCTACATGGCCGGGGCGGGCGCGGGCTGGTGGTTCAGCGAAATCAACGGCGCATGGCTGGCCAGCCATGCGGGCAACACCGTGCGCTTCCCCGCGACGATCACCCTGGGGGCGGCGGATGATCTCTTTTTGGAAGGCGACATCGCCGAAATCCTCGTTTATGACCGCCCGCTCACTGCCGCCGAACGCGAGCGGGCCGGCGCGTATCTCGTCCAGAAATACGCGCTGTTTCCGCCGCCGGACGCCCCCGATGTTTTCGAGGCGTTTGCCCTGAGTGCGACGGGCATCGGCCTGCGCTGGAGCCCCTCGCTGCCCGGCCACACGTATGCCATCGACCGCGAAATCACCGTGCCCGACGATGACCCGGAGTCGGAGACCGGCTGGAAAAAAACCTGGCTCCCCCTCGCCGAGATTCGCGGCGAGGAGGGCGCGTCGTTCGTGGACGCCGGCCTCGCGCCCGCCACCCGTTACGATTACCGCCTGCGCGCGCGCAACCTCGCCGGCGAGGCGGAGCCGGTGTTTGCCGACGCGACCACGCCGGACGACGGCACGCCGCCGCCCCCGCCGCCGCAGGATTGGAAGGAGCCCGTTGACCTCGACGCGCTGCCGCTGCCGCCCGCGCCGGAGGGCTTCCGTTTGCGCCCGCAGGAGGACGAGGACTTCTGGTGGCAGGACAACAGCCCGATCTACACCTTCGACTGGGACGCCGCCGTGCTCCCGGAGGGTTCGCCCCTCGTCATCGCCGGCTACCGTGTTTATGCCGGAGACCGGCTCCTCGCCGAAACCGGCCCCGCCATCACCACCTGCGACATCGACCCCGCCACGCTGCCGCGCGGGCGTTACACGCTCCACGTCGTGGCGGTTGACCAGCACGGGCGCGAATCGCTCCCAAGCAACCCGCTGACCATCGAGATCGACCCGCTGGTTGACGTGGAGATGATGCAGGCCAACCGCAGCTTTTACGCGCAGGTGGAGATCAAGCGCATCATCAACCAGTATTATCCCCCCTCCTCGGTGGCCGATCAGTCCGGGCACCGCCCCTACACCGTCCACCTGCTCCCCCAGGTGCCGTGGAACCGGCAGGCCGACAACTACCCCAGCATCTACGATGACTACCTGCGCACGATCAGCTACACGTCCACGCGCACCATCGCCGCGCTTACCGTCGGGCATGAGGGCACCACCCCCATGATCAACACCCAGGGCGCCTACCGCTTCCGGGTGGACAACTACGACGGGCGCGCCCGTCGCGTGCGTTTCCGCTGGGTGGAGATGTTCTGCCCCTTCCCCGTGGGCGTGCAGATGGGCCCCAATGCCGACACCGAGTGGCGCCCCGGCAGCAGCATCATCGGCGAACCGCACGAAGTGATCCTCGAACTCGCGCCCGGCGACACCGTGGCCTGCAGCGACGAATACACCGTCGCCGCGCCCACCGGGCAGGACGAGCGCGGACAGATCCGCGTTTACCTCATTGGCGCCGGACTCGACCTGAGCGCGTTCCCCGCGCCCGAGTCCGGGGCGGGCGGCGTCGACTCCGCCGCCCCGCCCAACGTCAGCCTGCCGAGCAACACCAGCGCCTACCTCTATCCCGCGGCCTGCGATGTCGTGATCGAGCAAAGCGAGGAGGGCACGCCCGACCCGGTGACGGGCAAACCCGCCGGCAAACTCTACCCGCTGCGGCTCGGCCCCGGCATCCGCCAGAGCGAACTGCACACCGGCAACGGCTACGTCATGCCCCTGGACAGCGTGGTGGTTGACGTGCAGGGCGGCACGAACCACCTGCGACTCTACGCCGAGGAAATCGCCACCGGGCTCTACACGCCAGTCACCTTCGGCGCCGAGTTGAAGACGCCCTACTTTGCCGACAAGAACGCCCCCGACCAATACCGCTTTTATATAAAAGGCGTGCAGTCCGGCAGCGTGAAACTGCGCCAGTATATGACCATAACCGACGGCGCCGCGATCGCCGAGGAGATCACCGTCACCGTCCTGCCCGGCGACGACGCCCTGCTCCCCGACGCCAACCGCGATGGTGTGATTGACGACGACGACAAAGGCCAGGTCACTGCCGCCGCCCCCTTCCGTTTCTGGATCAACGACGATGCCGACAAGGGCGACGTGGCCGGCGACGACAGCGACATCCCCGACAAACCCGGGGAAAAAGCCAATCACTACACCAAGCCGCGCAGCGGCAAAACCGGTCCCTCCTACGGAAAGGTTGACGGACGCGCCGACCCGATCGACCTCTTCCCCGTCTGGCTCAACATAAAACCCCTCATCACCGCGTATGCGGCAAACAACACCGCCGGCACCCGCATAAAATACCGCCTCCGGCACGAGAACGGCGCCGTCAATGTCGTGTGGGCGGGCATCCACAGGACGCAGGCCCGCGACTACCTCACGGACGATGTCGTATGGGGCCATGGCGCCGGCATGAACATGGCGCACGAGGCCGAAACGCAGCAAGTCACCGCCGTCGGCGTCGAGATACCGGGGGAGATCATCGACTTCGCCACGCAATACGACGGAGCGGTCATCTACCTCGAAGGCCGCGCCGCCACCACCGAACCCCTGCTGCTCGAAATCCTGCAAGACGACGCCGTCGTCTCCGTCAAAAAACTCTCGTTGAAGATCAGCCCGATCGAGGAGATGTATCGGCGCAAAAGCCTGCTCAACACCGCGCAAAACCAAAGTGGCGTGCATATGGAAAACTACATTGGCGACTATGGCGTACCCGGCGCTATCCACTCAGAAGAACCTGAAAACTGGCCCGATAGCCTCTGTCGTTCCGACCGTGCTTTCGTCTTTCTGCATGGCTATAATGTCAACCCGCACGAAACCCGCGCATGGGGCGCGGAAATGTTCAAGCGTCTCTTCTGGTCGGGCAGCCGAACACAATTGCACCTTGTCGTCTGGCCTGGGGCGGAATCACAAATGGCCTCGACATTCACACCCGATTTTCATGTTAATGTGGTCAATGCCTTCAACGCCGCGCCCGCGCTCGCCGCCTATTTGCAGAGTCTCGCTGACCGCAACCTGAAAGTCACCACCGGCGCGCACAGCCTCGGCAATATGGTCGTGGCTAGTGCACTTTGGGAC
>JAISAX010000311.1 GCA_031266495.1 Opitutaceae bacterium | reverse complement strand
GGCCCCCGCTTCGGCCCGTGCTCCCTCACCACCCCTCCCTTCTTCGCTGGATTGAATACCCTTCGATACCAATCGATAAAATCTCCCCCTTTCCTCGCTCCATTCCCTTCCTGTTTCCTGCCTTCCTGTTTCCTCTCCCTTGATTTGTTTGACTCACATCATTATACTCTTCAGTCAATTACACTCTCCTCACTGGCTTTAACCACGAACAGCATTAGGACTAGTTCTTCCTTCGACTGCTGCGCACTGCCCAAGTAGTGCACCGGCCGCCCCGCCGCCTTCGCCGCCGCCTTCGCCGCTCCCCGGATGCTCTGCGCCAAGACGGCTTCCGCCACGATATGGAAATCATGTCGTTCCTGAACGGGGACAAGTCCGCGGTCCTGGAGTTCCTGTCCGATGGATTCGACAATGTCTCTCCGGACGCCTCTGTTGATCAGAGGGGTGATGCCCCATTCCTTGCTCATCTTGCTGAGGGCATCTACGGTGTAGCGTTTTTCCTCTGTCGTCTCGCCGTTTTCGCTGATATCGAGGAGTTCCTGAAGCCGCAGTAGGAAGAGCGTAGATTTCCGCGGCGGGCGCTCTTTTGCGGATAATCTCCAGCGCATCGTGAACCACGTCCTTCGGCAGGGCGAGGCCCATCAGGATATTGGTATCAACGGCGATCCGCGTTATGGTATTTTCCAAAAATATTGAGACCGCATTTGCCAAGGATCGCTCGACGAGTGAGCTGCAACGGGATCGGTGGTTTCGGCGAAACCGTAAGTGTATAGCGACGCGAAACCACCCTGCTTGGCGCAATCTCAATATTACAGGGAAATACCATAACTGCATATCGTCCGAGGTGTTTGTAAATGATGCTCAGGGCGCGCTCGACGGCCGTCTCATGGTCCTCTCTGGTGGAATTGTTGGTCCGGGCTCGCGCCCGGGCCGCCCAGACAATCGCCCTGTCGGGCTTTTCTGTTTTTTTTCACCGGTTTCATTTTTCGTACTTTTCGTATTTTTTACAGTCGTCACAGATGGGAGCTGGTCAAGCAGCGTATGTGTTACGTGGAACTTCCCGGCAAATTGTTTGATTGGATGGCGTGAAATGAACAGATGCATCGTAATTGGCATCAGTTGATTGATGCGATTGTAATACGTTGTGAGAGATAAGATTGTATTTATGGTTTTGTGACTACGGATCAGAAGGTTTGGGGTTCGACTCCCTACGGCTGCGCCAGCTTTTAAAACCCGTTTCCCTCACCGGAAACGGGTTTTGTTTTACGGGCATTCCGGGTCGCCGCCGGCCCGTTTTTCTTCGGCTTCGGCACGGGCGAGGAGGGCGAGGGCTGCGCCGGCAGCGGCTTCCTCGGCATGTTTTTTCGAGGTGCCGCGACCGGTGGCAAGGTAATGCTCGCAGAGGTAAACGCGCGACTCGTATTCACGGGCATGGTCTTGGCCGGAAATGTGAAACGTCTCGTAGCGCAGGGCGTTGTTGCCGTATTCGGGCTGCACGCGTTCCTGGAGCCGACCTTTGGGATTGTCGGCCCCGGCATTGCTGGAAAGGCGCGCCTCCAGCGGACCGTAGATCGCGTGGAGCACGCGGCGAGCCGGTTCGAGGCCCGCGTCGAGCCAGAGAGCGCCGAAAAATGCTTCGAAGGCGTCTTCGAGCGTGGAATCGCGCTGGCGCCCGCCCGTATGTTCCTCGCTGGAGCCGAGGCGCAGGGCGGCGTCTAGACCGGTTTCGCGGGCGAGTTGCGCCAGAAAAGATCCTCGCGAGAGGACGGCGCGGTGTTTGCTGAGCGGGCCTTCGCGTTCGGCCGGGAAGAGGTGGAACAGCTTTTCGGTAAGGAGGAGCTGGAGAACGGCGTCACCGAGGAGTTCGAGCCGCTGGTTGTTTTCGGGCGTTTCCGGGTGTTCCTGCAACCAGGAGGGATGCGTGAGAGCGGTGAGCAACAGGGCGGGGTCGCGGAAGGTGTGGCCGAGGCGAGCCTGCAGATCCGCAAGAACCGTCCCGGCGTCGGCGGACGCGGCTGGCGGGACGGCGGGGGTGTTGCCGGGGGCGGGGGAGGTTGCGCGGAGCGGAGGGTTCATGAGCTGGCGCTGGCATAGCGGCGCAGGCCGCGGTTGAAGACGAGGACGGCGACCGAAAACCAGAAGCCCGCCGCCGCCGCCAGCCAGAGGGTGTTTATGGGTTCGATACCGTGGAGCAGCGTCCGGGCGGGCACATTGGTCACGATCACGACGGGCAGGGTGTAGACGAGAACGATCGAGGCGATGCCGCGCAGGGCTTCGCGCGGGAGGCGCGAATATTCGTTGAGCGCGAAGTAGCCGCCCTCAATGCCCCGCGCGCTTTGCAGCCAGAACACCAGCGAGAGGTTGATCAGCAGCGTGGCGTAGTGGATGGCCAGCCCGCACAGGACCAGAAAACCGTAGGCGAGGACGCGTCCGGCCGTGAGTTCGAGGTCGAGCCGGTGGGCGGCGTAAATGACGACTGCGAGCGCGAGCGGGAGATTGATCAGACCGTCGAGGTCGAGCTTGCGCGTGGAGACCATGAAGAGCGGGTTCCCGGGCTGGGCGAGGAAGAAGTCGAAATGTCCGGTGCGGACGTTGCGGCCCATTTCGAAGAGATTGCTCCAGAAAAACGCCATCAGCAGACGTTGCACGACCATTGACGTGCCGACGAGCAGCGTCATCTCCCAGGCGCCCCAGCCGGCGATCGATTCGGTGTGGCGGTAGATGACGCCGACCAGCAGGAGGTTGACCGCCATCCAGAACGTTTCGACGAGCGACCACATGAGGAAGTCGCCGCGAAACATCATTGCCCGGACCACCGAGTAGCGAATGCTGGCGAGCCAGATGCGGAAGTAGTTCATGGGAAAATACAGGGTTGAAAGAATGATGAGGCGACGATGACGACGGCGGGGGGGGGGGGGACGGGTTTACGGTTCAACGGCGGCGCGGCCGACAACGAGCCGCACGGGTTCGCGCCGATGGGTCGAGGGGATGAAATCGGATTCGATAACATAACCGGCTTTGACGGCACTGGCGGCAACACCGCCCGCCCCGGCGTTTTCCGGGGCGTCCGGCGTTTTCGCCGGGATGATGCGGAAGGGGGTTTGTGTGACGGGATCGGATACGTCGGCGGGGAGTTTTCCGGCGACGGCGGCGTCAATGGCGGCGGCGAGTTGGGCTTCGCGGATTTTCCCGGCAGCGGCACCCGTGCGCTGGAGAGACGTCATGTTCATCGTCAGGGTTTGGGCCTGTTCGCTGAGCCGGTTGTAGAGGGCGGTAGTGTCGTCGAAGTCAAAGGCGTCGAAGCGGGCGGCGAGCGCATCGTAATAATCCGTGATTTCCTGATAGACGGAGATCCATTGCGCCAGGGTTTCGGGCAAGGGGAGGGTTTCGGGGTCGGAGAACATTCCCAGCGTTTTTCGCAGCGGGTCGTCATCGGGCAGGGTGACGCGGATGGTGTCGAGATCGACGAGCTTGCGGCTCTCCAGTTGCAGTTGCACCAGGCGCCCGTCGCAGGAGAGGAGAGCCTGCTGTTTTGTGGTATCGACATTTACAAGGCGGACGCCGTGCCGGGTCTGGCCGGTTTTGAGCCAGAAGCTGCCGCCCGCGGTTTCGAGGCTGATGGATACGCTGCCGTCTTCCTTGAGCAGGCCGGCCATGCGGAGGTTTTTGGCGGAGCGGTCGCTGTCCTCCGCCGGTGTGAGCACGGCAAGGTTAATGATTCTGTCGAGGAACGCTTCGGCATATCGTTTTTCGTTTGGAAAACAGGCTGACCAT
>JAISAX010000263.1 GCA_031266495.1 Opitutaceae bacterium | reverse complement strand
CCCCCCCCCCACCCACACACTTACGCTCAATCCACTCCGGCGCGGCAGCGCCCAATCGAGAATCGAGAATCGAAAATTCCGCCATGATTACCCGCGTCATTCACTGGTCACTACAAAACCGCTTCCTTGTCGCGGCGGCCTTCATCGCCCTTTGCGCCTGGGGATTTGTCGCCCTGCGCACCGTGCCCGTGGACGCCATACCCGACCTCTCGGAAAACCAGGTCATCGTCTATGCCGACTGGCCCGGACGCTCCCCGCAGGAAGTCGAGGACCAGATCACCTACCCGCTCTCCGTCTCGCTCCAGGGCCTTGCCGGAGTCCGAACCGTGCGCGCCACATCAATGTTCGGGTTTTCCTTTCTCACCGTCATCTTCAACGACGGCATCGAAAACTATTTTGCCCGCACCCGCGTCCTCGAACGCCTCAACTCCCTCGGCGACGCCCTCCCCGCCAACGTTGCCGCCCGCCTCGGCCCCGACGCCACCGGCCTCGGCTGGGTTTACCAATATTACCTGAAAGACGAATCCGGCGCGCACGACCTCGGCTCGCTCCGCAATCTCCAGGATACGTTTGTCCGCTACCAGCTCGCCGCCGTCCCCGGCGTCGCCGAAGTCGCCAGCATCGGCGGCTTCGTCCGCCAGTACCAGGTCGAGGTCTCGTCCCTGAAACTCAAACAGCACGGCCTCATGCTCGGCGAAGTCATGGACGCCGTCGCCGCCAGCAACCTGAACGTCGGCGGCAAGACCATCGAGGAAAACGGCGCCGAGTTCATCGTGCGCGGCGTCGGCCTCGTCACCGCGCCCGCCGATCTCGAAAACATCCCCCTGCAAGCGCGCGACGGCACGCCCCTCTACCTGCGCGACGTCGCGCACGTGCAAACCGGCGGCGACTTCCGCCGCGGCGCACTCGATATCGACGGCCGTGAAGTCACCGGCGGCATCGTCGTCATGCGCTACGGCGAGAACGCGTATCAGGTCATTCATGACGTGAAGGCGCGCATCGCCGATCTCGGCGGCGGCCTGCCGGCCGGCGTCACCGTGGAGCCGTTCTACGACCGCAGCGACCTCATCCGGCGCGCCATCGACACCCTCAAGGACGCGCTCGTCGAGGAAATCATCCTCGTGACGCTCGCGCACATCCTCTTCCTCTTCCACTTCCGCTCGATCCTCATCGTCACGCTGCCCCTGCCCGCCTCGATCCTCCTCTCGTTCATCCTGATGAAGGAATTCGGCATCCCCTCGCACATCATGTCGCTCACCGGCATTGCCATCTCCATCGGCGTACTCGTGGACGCCGGCATCGTCATGACGGAAAACGTCATTCGCCACTGCGAACGCGCCGAGGAACACCTGCGCCGCCGCCTCACCCCGTCCGAGGTGTTTGAAAAAACCCTCGCCGCCGCCACGCAGGTGGGCCGCCCCATGTTTTTCTCGATGATGATCATCATCCTCGCCTTCGTCCCCGTATTCCTTCTGACAGGACAGGAAGGAAAACTCTTCCACCCGCTCGCCTGGACCAAATCCTTCGCGCTCCTCGCCGCCGTCATTCTCGCTATCACCGCCGTCCCCGTATTCTGCACCTGGCTCGTGCGCGGCCCGTTCAAGCCCGAAAGCGAAAACCGGCTGATGCGCGGCCTGCTCAAAATCTACGAACCGGTCCTCGACCGGGCGCTCGTCTGGCGCAAGACCGTCCTTGCCTGCGCCCTTGTCCTGCTCGCCTTCGCCTGCGTCCTCGCCTTCGGCCTGCCCCGCGCCCTCCGCGAACGCCTGCCCGCCCCGCTCGCCGCGCGCACGCAAGGCTTCGGCACCGAGTTCATGCCCACGCTGGAAGAAGGCTCGCTGCTCTTCATGCCCGTGCTCCTGCCCGCCACCTCGCTGACCGAAGTGAAACGCATCATGTCGTGGCAGGACCGCGTCATCCGCGAACACCCGGCGGTCGCCTCCGTCGCCGGCAAGCTCGGCCGTGCCGAGACCGCCACCGACCCCGCTCCCGTCGAGATGATCGAGACCACCATCATGCTCAAGCCGCCCGCCGAATGGCCCGCCGGCATGACCAAACAACAAATCGTCTCCGAACTCGGCGAACGCCTCACCCAAGTCCCCGGCTACATCCCCGGTTTTCTGCAACCCATCGAGAACCGCACCCTGATGACGAGCACCGGCATCCGCGCCCAGGTCGGCGTGAAAATCTTCGGTGACGACCTCGACGCCCTCCAGCAAAAAGCCTTCGAAGTCGAACGCGTCATCGCATCGATCCCCGGCGCGACCGGCGTCGCCCCCTCGCGCACGCAGGGCAAACCGTATCTGGAAATCCATGCCAACCGCGACGCCCTTGGCCGTTACGGCCTGCGAATCGAGGACCTCTTCCGTTACATCGAAGCCGGCCTCGGCGGCGCCACCGTCACGACCACGATCAAGGGACGCGAACGCTGGCCCATCCAGGTGCGCCTCGAACGCGACGACCGCGACGACCTCGAAAAACTCGGCGACCTCCTCATCCCCGCCGCCCCCGCCGGCCCCTACGTGCAACTCCGGCAACTGGCCGACATCCGCCGCGTGATCGGCCCGAGCGAAATTTCCTCCGAAAACGGACGCCTCCGCGTCTTCGTGCAAGCCAACGTGCAGGATCGCGACCTCGGCGGCTTTGTCCGCGACATCCGTGAACGAATCGGGCGCGACGTGCGTATCGAGCCTGGCATGACGGTCGAATACTCTGGCCAGTACGAAAACCAGATCCGCGCCCGGCAGACCTTGGCCTATGTTTTCCCGGTGGTGATCGGTATCATTTTTATCCTGCTCGTGATGACCTTCCGCAGCGTGAGCGAAGCGGCGCACGTCATCCTCGCCGTCCCCTTCGCGCTGACCGGCGGCGTGATTCTGCAGGCGATCCTCGGCTACAATTTCAGCGTGGCGGTGTGGGTCGGATACATCGCCCTTTTCGGCACGGCGATCCAGACCGGCGTGGTGATGGTCGTCTATCTTGAGGAAGCCGTGGCGGCCAAACTCGCGGAAACAGGAAAAGAGCAGCTTTCCCATGCCGAACTCATCGAAGCCATCAAGGCCGGCGCCCGCCTGCGCCTGCGTCCGAAGGTGATGACGGTGGCGACGACGGTCGCCTCGCTCCTCCCGATTTTCTGGAGCGCGCGCACTGGCGTGGAAGTCATGCGCCCCATCGCCGCCCCCGTGGTCGGCGGCATGCTGTCGTCGCTCGTGCACATCCTCATCGTCACGCCGGTCATATTCGCGATGCTGCGCGAGCGCCGCCTGCGGAAAGCGGACGTCGCGAACTGACGCCTGGACGTAACTGATGTTACGCGGATCGAAGGTAGGGGCGTCGCTTGCGACGCCCGCGCCAGGCGGAGAAAATTGGCGAATCTCCCGTTGCGTCAGGTCCTCGCGGGCTTCGCAAGCGAAGCCCCTACCTTCGCCCGCATAACGTCAGGACGTAAGTCAAAGCGACTACGACAGGGGGAAACAGTTTGGCGCGGGATCGCCAAAGGCCAATACCGAGGGGGGGGGGGAGGAGGGTTCAGCCGCGACGGCGGCGACGCAACGCCGCCCGCGCCAGCAACGCCGCCAAGCCGGCCAGCGTGGCACACACGGCAGGCTCGGGGACGGCGGAGATTACGATGTTGCCGATCCGGAAATGTCCGCTGCCCAAGTCGGCCACCGTCCACGTCGAACCGGCGTCGTTGTGGTCGAGCATCGAGTACTCCAGGCTGCCGTCGCCCAATGTATTGCCCGTGATCAGGGCGTTGGCGTCGAGTTCGAATGTGCCGCCTTTTTCGCTGATGATTTCCTGCAAGGCATGATTGGTCAGCCCTGCCGTCACGTTGGAGGTCCCGGTGAGCGTCAGCGTGTTGTTTGCGGTGATCGTGTCCGTGAGACTGTCGAGCGTCAGCAGCACGTTCGCGTTGTTGAAGACAAGGTTGTCCGCCACCGACGAACCCGTGCTGACCCACGTCGCGCCGTCGCTCACGGTCAGGCTGCCCGTCGAGTTCCCGTCAAGAAACCGGCCCGCGACAGCCGTGCCCTCGCCGTCGATGACAACGGAGACCGCCGCAGCGGCATTTACTCCGGCATCGGCCTCGTAGAGAAATCCGCTGCCGCCCGTGGCGCTCGTCGCCTTTGCTCCGTTCGTAAACGTCACGGTGACATCGGTCGGGTTGGTCGCGCCATATTCGGCTCCCTTGATCACTGTATCCGATCCCGAACTCACCGTTCCGCCGGAAAGGATCACGTTGCCTGTGGTGTATGCGCCTGATGATGTACTGTTAATGTAGATGGCGTATTTTTCGCCCCATACTGTCGAATTCGCAAGGTCGATGGTGGCGCCGGTCACATGAATGCCTTGCCCGTTTGCGCCCACTCCCTGGAACAAGCCACCTGTCGCCGTTATCGTTCCCCTGTTTGATCCCTCCAATGCCCGTTCCGCCTCAATGTTGGCACCGGTTCCCAAGTGGATGGCACCGCCGGAGTCGCTTACCGCACCCCTGCCGACATTGCCAGAATTTGTCACTTTGATCACCATACCATCCGTCACTGTAACAACAGCATCGTTGCCAACATCTATTGCCCTGATCGCCACACCCGTAGCTCCATGCACATTGATTTCCGAACCTGAACCCAAATGTATCTGTGCGCCGCCATATGCAGAGACTCCGGCATAGGCAGCCGAACTTGGCGTGCTTTCAGAGCCGATTGTAATGGTAATGTTATTTGCTGTGATATTGGCCTCACTTTCCGCTCTTAGTCCGGCCGATGCAGCATTCACCGATGAATTCGTCCCCATGTTGACAGCGCTGCCACTACCCACCGAGCTGACCGCCGTATCCGTCGATGTCACGGTCATGGAGATGGCTCCGCCCTCGGGATCAATGGTAACGCTGCCGCCGTTTTTCACATCTATCCCCCGTCCCGTGGCCACGTTGATGGTGTCGCCCGAATCGAGGACAACGGCTGCGTTGGAGTCGGAGCCGTCCGCAATGACGGTGCTGGTGTGCCCGGTGGCGGCGCGGACCGCAGGGGAAAAAGCAAGCGCGATGCTTGCGGCCAAGGCCGCGAGCCGCGCCCGCATGGTGTTGCTTTCCGGTTTTTGTAGTCTGATTTTCATGACAAAAAAAGCTGGCTGCCGATCGAGCACCGGAGGCGTGGAGGCGTTGCGGACAAACACAGCCGCGAACGCAAGTTCACAACTATCACAGGACGCGGACCGAT
>JAISAX010000240.1 GCA_031266495.1 Opitutaceae bacterium | reverse complement strand
CTTCCAGCCCATATGTGCTAAGTTAAGCGAAATTTTAACAAGAAATGCGCAAATATTCGCAATATATGGTATTAAAATGACAATTTCTGCGCTTTTTTGAGCAATTTAAATGTGGAAATTCCGCTTAACTTAGCGCTTATAGGCTGGAAGCCCGTGCCACGTCGTCCCGCGTAACATCAGTATATAAACTACCTCGAGAGCAACAAGCGAGTGCCCGACGAAGCCCTTGCGGCGATGAAACCGCGCCCCCCTGCGGCGCGCATAAACAATGACCGACATAATGACACGCGCACAACGCTCGGCGCTCATGTCAAAGGTTCGCGGCGCCGGCAATCGCTCGACGGAATTGCGATTGATGGGAATCTTCAAGGCAAACCGGATCAAGAGCTGGCGGCGCGGCTATCCCCTGCCCGGCAAACCGGATTTCGTATTCATCAAACAACGACTCGCGATATTCGTGGACGGATGCTTCTGGCACGGATGTCCGATACACGGCGTCCATCCGAAGCAAAACGCGACGTTCTGGAAAAATAAAAGCGCGACCGCAAGGTCAACCGGCTGCTACGCAAGAAAGGCTGGCAAGTGATGCGCATATGGGAGCATTCGCTTGGGGAAAAACACCGCCCACGATTACTGGCCCGCCTTAGACAAGCGCGATTACTTGCCCCCTGATATTACGCGCTTGGGCCAGTCCCCCCTCCCCTCCCCCCCCCCCGTCGCCCCTGTCGATACCCGTAAGGGCCCGAGTCAGAATGCCACCACCGGAAGAAGGCAGCAAATCCGCCGCAACCGCCGCGGCGCGACTCATGCCATAATAATGCATGAGTTCCCACGGACGCTCACCGAGATCGCGACCCCAGCTCTTCGGATAAAACGTGCCACCGAAAACATCGCAGTCCGGAACCCGCGCCGTGGCGAACTCGTCGTTGTTGCGACCGGAAACGCTCTGTTCGAGAAGCAGTCCCGAAGTGCCGTCGATGATGACGGGGCGGACCGGCGCCCCGTCCGCCTGCCGGTCGGGATCGGCGGCGCGGGTCCAGGCAGCCCAGCGCGCACAGATGCCGGTGAGGGTTTGCGAGCGGAAGTGTTCGTAATCGATGACAGGCAGCATGCTGCTCCAGACGCTGTACGGCGCGTCGCGGTCGGCGGGATCGACCTCGGAAAAATCCCGATACCGGCGAAACCAGCGGCGGTTGAGTTGCGTGATGTCGTTGTCGTAACGCTGGCGCAATCAGTCCCGGTAACGGGCGACCGTCCAGGGATCGTCACTACGGAAATGGGCCTCGTTGAAAATATCCCAACCGCAGACGGCCGGGTGATGCCGAAGGGCCGCGACGCAGGTTTCGAGGTAACGTTTTACAAGAGCGTCAACGTCGGGGTGATTGAGGTTTGCCCAAAAACAATTGTTCCAGCCCTTGAGTCCGCCGGCGGCGGCTCCGGCGCCGGGATCGTACAAAACCATGTCGGGCCGCATCAGGCAATCGGGCGCGAATTCCTGCGACGGGTTTTGCCCGATGAGCTGGACGATGACGCGCAGGCCGAGCGACCGGGCAAGGTCGAGGTAACGTAACGTGTCATCGAATACGTATTCGTCGGGCCGGGTGGCGAGCCACGAGTTGGCGGCGGGCCAGAGCGTGATGTGGGAAAACCCGTGATCGCGCATGAGGCGCATGTCGCATTCGATTTCGGACCAGGAGTATTCCGGTTCGAGCAGATAGACGGCACCGAAAGGCCAGGCTGCGCGGTTGACGGAAGAAGGATTCATTACGCCATCGTCCGGGTGGTTGACGTGTTGGTGTGTGCTCATGGCTGGCCCCGGAGGGTGTTTTTCAGGATAGCGAGTTTTTGCTCGAAATCATGGATGATGTCGGGGCCAAAACATTGCCCCCATTTGCCACGCGTCGCGATGATAAGCGAACGGGGGTTGGCGACAAGATGTGAGATGGCTTCAGTGGTGTTGCGAATTTCATCTTTTATGATCGCACAGTGCCCTTGGGTAAGAGATTCGCGTTCGGCAAGGCCATGAAAGGAGAATTGATTACGGAATGATGTAAAAAAGAAACGCAACCAGCGGACAGGCGTGATTTGCGCCTCGATCCATTGCGTCCATTCTTTGCGTGTGTTTTCCCTGGTGGCAGTATTGGCGAGGTCGGCCAAGAGGGTTTCTGCGGAGTGAAACAGGGTGATCATTTCCGAATAGATCGCACTGACTTCAACGCATTGATCAGGGCTGATTGCGGAGAAGTCGTTGAAAGGATCGGGCGAATCCACGCGGTATATCTGGGCATCAAGGTACCAGGATTTCTGCGAGTCGGTCAGCCCGGAGGAGGCGAGCAGGAGGGGCTTGACGAGCCAGCGGAAGCGCATGCCGTTGTCTTGTAAACGGAGTCCCCAGAATTGTGGCCACATCTGGAGCGCGAGATCGATTTTTAGCCAGGCATGATAAACTCCACGGCGGATGTCGGGAGAGAGCGCGGCAGGGAGAATGGCGGGGAGCAATCCTGCGAAAGTTTCCGGTGCGCCGTTTCCTCCAAGGGTCCATGTCATCTCACGAATAACGTCCTGATTGGGGTTGACGGGGCAGATGTCGGGGCTGAGCAGGCCCCAGTTTGTGGAAGAGGCATGGGGACCATAGTTACGCAGGCTTTTGAACTTGCGGAAGGTCAGCATTGGATGCGGAACGCCGAAGATGGGGTCGAGGTCTTCGCTGAAGTCCTGGTACTGGCAGAGGCAAACTTCGCGGCCCGCGTCGCAAGCGAATTCGCGAATGCGATGCGAGAGGGCGCCGGTGCTGGCGGTGAAAATGGTGAGGTCGGCGAGTTTTGTGAGCGTGGTGCCACAGAAGTGTATGGCGCCAGTGTTGTCCTTCACGGCGTAGCCGACCCGTGGACTCAGTTTCGCATTGAGTTCGGCGAGGCAATCTTCGGGCATTGCCCAAGGATTGAGCCAGATGCGGGCATCGCAGCAGGAGGCGGTGAGGACTTCGTCGAGCATGGCGTGAAACTCCACGATGCGGTCTGCTTCGCGGCGTTTGAGAGGGCCTTCCCCGTCGGGCCAAAAGCGGGTGCCGAGGTCGGCATGCCAGAAGAAGAGATGTTTAATGTCCGGATACAGGCGGAATGTCTCCAGGTAGAGGGTGCGATAAAATGCGAGGCCTTCGGGGTTGTCGGTATCGATGCGATAATAGGCGGGATGGTTGCCTTGGCGTAGATGCTCGTGCCGGAAGGATGAACCGCGAAGGTGAGGGTGACGCTGGAAAAATTGTTCCGGGTAGGTGCGTGGGACAAAACTCGTGATGGCCGGGTCGAGATCAAAGGCGCGTGCGGTTTCGATGCAGCGCCGGAGTTCGGCGGCGTGGCTGCGAATGAGACCTTCGGGCCAGACACCTTCGTGCCACCTGGTCCACACAAACAGAGCGGGAGAGGGATTGACGAACTGGTAGCCTTCAAAAAACGGATGCACGGGTTCAGCCTGTGACAGACGGTTGCACTCCATGGAGGTATAGCCGAGCGCGACGAGATTTTCGGCATAACACTCAAGGTCGAAATTGAACCCGGTGGGCTGGTAGATGTTGGCAGGAAAATCCTCAAGGACGAGGCGCTCGCGGCAAGCGCTGGTACGGGTGAGAGGGAGGGGGGGAAGGGTTCCGCGTTTGTGGTGGTGGATATAATACAGAACACCGGCAAGAACGGAGCGCGGGCGGTCACCGGTAAAAACGAGAATATCGTTGTCCTCCGCAATCCGGAAAGTTCCGTCCGGCAACCCGGCGAGTGCAAGATCGGACGAGGTGCCGACACGACATCGTCTTGATTTCAAAACCACACCGCTGGCAATGAGCCGGGCGGAGGCGCGAATCACCGCAGGATGTGAACCAAGGGTATGGACGAGTGTTTGTGAATGGGCAGACATTTCGGATTTTGCCAAGGATAGCCGCACGAGCAAGGTTCAGGCATTCGCCTGTCGTAGGCGGCGGGAATGATCTTTATGTGGACCGGTCGTAATGAGCGAGGGTGACAAACGCGAAGTCGATGCCGGAAAGGAAAAGGTCGCGTTCGGAGGGACTGATGGCGAAGAACACCACCGGAGGCTTTTGAAACCGGGAGAGCGGTCTCTGTTGTGGCACCGCAGGAGGAGGAAGCATTGACGGCATTACGGATGCAGGGCGTGATCGGCGGGGAAGTCCTCGCCGCGCCAGATGCGGATGGAGGTGTGAGGACAATCCGGTTCACACCAGAAGGGGTCGGAGACGGGAAGACCGAGCGGAAGGAAGGCAGTGGTGCAAAGATAAAGGCTGCCAGTGCTGATGTAATTTTCGCCGAGTCCGGGCTGACTGCCAGAGAGACCTGTACGCAACCAGCCACGGGCGTCGAAAGTGCCCGGAGCTTCGAGCGTGCGTCGAATCACAGCCGTCAGTGCGCAGCGGACGGCGGCAGGTGTGAGGCCAGGAGGAAGTTCTTGGCGCAATGCCATGGCAGCCAGGTGATGAAAAGCTCCGCATCGATACGTAATGGAGCGTCCGATGGAAGGAAACGATCCGTCGGGGGCGACGAGACGTTCAAGAATAGCGGCCTGACGGATGGCGCGCTGACGAACTGCGGGGAGCAGTGCATTCCAGCGATTGTCGGGGGCATGTTTGATGGCGGTTTCGAGCACATCAAGGAACATGGGCTGGATGACAAAACTGTTGTAATAATCCCAATGAAACCGGGGGCCGTCGGAATACATGCCATCACCGACATACCATTGCTCGTGCTGGCGCACGGCATAGTCGATGCGCGTAAGATCGCCCTCCCCGGTCAGGTTCAACAAGGTCGCTTCGATCATGGCAGAAAACAGTATCCAGTTGTTATGCAACGGTGTGATGACGCGGGTAGAGCAGAGGGCCTGGATGAAGCGCTCGCGCGTGACGGCGTCGAGTGCATGGAAGAGTGACGGAGCGCGCAGAACGGCATGCGCGAGGAAAGCGGTGTCCACGAGCGGTTGGTTGCCAGATGTGAAGTTGAGCGCTTGGGGCGAGACTGGATTCAGCCCTTCTGCAAGTGCTGCGGTCACGAGGGAACGAAGTTCGGCTTGCACACGAAGTTCGTCGGGAGAGGAGATCGAATCTGGCGAGAGGGCAAGCCAGGGAGCCAGCCCCGTAAGCGTTCTTCCGATGGCTTCGAGACAGGCAAATGCAGCGGTTTCTCCGGAGGAAATACCTTGGGACGGGATTCCCTCACGGAGGCGTCCGGATGCGAGCGCGGCAAGTGGCGGGGTGGCGACACGCAACAGGAGGGCCAGCCACGAGGAGCGAGTACGGTACGCATCGTTCGGCTGCGGTTTATCGTGGATACCACCGGCTTGCGGTGCTGTTGCGGAGGTGACGGAATTTCCTGGTTCCAGCCGGGTCATCATTCTTGTCGTGAGTGGATACCGCAAAGGCGGGGCGAGGCATGTGCAGGAGTCAAGTTGCCCCTCCGGATCCGGGAATAAACCAAAGTTCGGTATCGCCGCTGCGGAAGATGCGAAGGATACGCCGCCCCAACTCTTCGCGTGAAAGTTGGGCGCCGGTCCGGGCATCAATAATGCGGGAGCCGGCAGGAATTTCGTTCAAAACTTTTTCCGGATCGGAAACGATGTCCTCGGTTAATTCGGAGGGATTGGCGAGGCAGACAAGTTTGCCGCCAGGCCCTGTAGCCGTAAGGAGATAGAAGGTGGCCGTACCTCCGATTTTTTGATACTGACGGGTGCCGTCGCGGATAAGTCGTCCATATTTCTGTGCGATGTGCGTGCCGGTCTCGAAGGCTTTCATGCAACGGCCGTCCAACGTTCCCCACCACCAGATGAAGAGGCCGGGGGCGCCACACATAAGATCACAGATGACACGACCCTCCACGTAGGCTTGGTTGGTGGTTCCCATTTCGTCGTAACCGATAGGGAAACTGAGGGTGGCGTTGGCGACGCTGACGAGTTGTTTCCCGTTTTGCCGGGTCCATTCCATCATCTCGTTGATTTGCTGCGGAGTTCCGGGAATACCACCACCAGCGTAAATGCCATCTGCTCCTTTGATACGAACGAGATCAGACCATTCGACGCCATAACGTTCGCGGACACGGGGGGATTGGTATCCGCAGAACAACTGCATTCTGATTTCGGGATAAAGTTCACGGGCGATGCGAGTGATTTTATCGACGATTGCCGTGTTTTGCCGGCAACGAAAATCAATCCATGCGTCACGGTAGCGAGTAATGATCTGGTCACCGTCGAGGTCGCGAACCTGATCCTGCGGAATGTTTTTTACCTCGGCAAAACGCTGTTTGCACCGGGGGCAGAAACAATAGGAGAGGGGGCTGGACATCTCGACGTCCTCGATGCACTCGGTGATGCCATGAGCGCGCATGAGGGAAGTGAGACCGTGGAGCTGGGTGTAGAGGTAATTTTCGTCAGGATCGTGCAACAGGTGCTCGGGACAAATGAGCCTGCCGGCAGCGGCAAGCCCCCTGTCATCACGGCGGGCAATGCCGGCAGCCTCGGGATGGCGGGCAAGGTAATCCTTGCTGATGTCGGCATAGGGATGGGCAGGCCACCAGAGTTCTCCCCAATTGACGAGACGGAGCGTCGGATGCTGGTGGACCCGACGCCAGAGATCCTGATTCCGTTTCGAGAGATCGGGGTCGTTTTCCCTGACACGCGAGGCCCATACATTGACGCCGGCGGCGGCAAAAGTTTTGAGGATGCCAGCCTGTTCGTCGGGATGGAGGAAAGAGGAGTAAATCGCATCGACGCCCCAATTGTAGCCTGACACGTTTTCCCCGTCGAGCGCAGGGAGGATGGCGAGGGTTTGACGGCGGACAAAAGCGGGCCAGCGATTGGCACGATCCTGCACGGAAAGGGTTGCGGGGTATTCGCCAGGTTGCATGGAGGCGCCGGCAGAAAGAACGACGAAAAGCAGCGAGGATTGCTTGTTGACCGGGTTATAGGGAGGGAGCTGAAGCTCGCTCTCGTAACCGAGATGGAAACGATTGTGGGGCTTCCCATCAAGCAGGATGATTTCTTTCCGGAATGTGGTGGGCGCGGCGGCGATGTAGTGAGGCCATTTCCATTTCCCGGAGTCTCCGGACCAACGGCGTGCACGTATCGGATTTTCAACTTCAATGCCAGCGGGCAATGTGATGGAAATATCAAAGCCGGATTGCGGCGCGCCGGTGACATTGCGAATATCGAGCAGGAATTGCTGGCTTGAATCGCGGCATACGTAAACAGGGGTGTCCAGGCGAGCGGGATGCCAGAATTCGGCGGTAACACCGGAACCATCGTAGGGAAGCACGGTATAGTAGCCCCAGGGAGGGAGCCGCTTCGGCGGTGTATAGCCGGGATTATCGGTAAGGAGGAAACAGTCGAGAACACACTGGCTTGACGGGGATGCGTCGTTGCGGATGCCCAGATCAAGCGTGCCACCGACATTGAGGAGTTCCGCGTTCACTTTTACCCAGGTGAATGCCTGGTTGAGCATGGCGTCTTCAGCGGCCGGCGACACGCGGTACGATTTTCCGTTCACCAGGATGGTGACGGGCTGTGTGCCCCATGGGCGATAGGTGCCGATGCGAAGGAGCAGGTTATAGCGTCCGGGTTTCAGATTGGCGACGGTTGCCGAGGTGGTGGCGATATTCTTGTCAAGGGGACGCAGGAGGGAGCGGTCCCCGGAGTCGTTGGGCATGCCGCTCTTGCGATGCGTCCAGGCGCGGCGGTATTTCCACGAACCGGTGGTGGCTCCGGAAGGGACGAGTTGTTCGGCCTCGATCCAGCAGTAATGGTGACCGTCGGTTTTTTCCAATCGGGGCGAAATCTCGCCCGCGGAAGTTATATCCGGTTGTTCGATACGGAGCGAGGAAATGGTTTGCGCCTGAAGATGCGGAATGCAGGAGCAAAACAGGACGGAAAAGATGCAATAGCGAGCAAGGAGCGGCAGGGATGTATTCATGGCAGGCGCACGGGAAGGGGATGAAGGTGATTGGCAGGGATCACCTCCTTGCAAGGATGACGTGATTGATTTGTCAGGGGGGGGGGGGGGGGGGGTTTTTGGGGCGATTCCGGGACCAAAAAAAAGCCAGACTGGCGGGGGGTGCACCCACCCAGGGGGCAGCG
>JAISAX010000229.1 GCA_031266495.1 Opitutaceae bacterium | reverse complement strand
CCCCCCCCCCCCCCCCCCCCCCCCCCCCCCCCCCCCCCCCCCCCCCCCCCCCCCCCCCGCCCCCCCCCCCCCCCCCCCCCAACGCCGGGTCGCGCGGGGAAGAAGTGCTTTTTGTTGATCTCTGCACTCGCCAGCGAAGGACATCCGCATTTTTTCGGATGCATGACTTCCTGCAATTCCCGGAAAAGCTACGCCGGCTCGCTCCTGGTTGCGCATCCGGTGCTGCGCAATCCGGATTTCCGGCGCACGGTGGTGCTGCTTTCGGGCCACGACGATGAGGGCGCGCTGGGCATCGTGCTGAACCGTCCGTTGCGCAAGCCGCTGGGGTCGCTGGGCGGAGAGTTTGCGCTGGGGCCGCTTTCCAGCGTGCCGCTGTTCAACGGCGGACCGGTCGCCGGGCGGCAGGTGCTGCTGTGCGCCTGGCGTTCGCAACCGGGCGGCGACGCGGAGGGGTTCCAGCTCATGTTCGGCATCGATCCGGAAAAGGCGGCGGAGTTGGCCGACCAGCCTGGCGTCGGCTTGCGGGCTTTTCTCGGGTATGCCGGATGGTCGGCCGGGCAACTGGAGCAGGAATTGTCGCAAAATACCTGGGTGGTGAGCAACCTGCCGGCGTCGCTGATGGAAACCGAGCCCGACGTCCGCCTCTGGCGCGTGGTGCTCGATGGCGTGGACGAGCGCTGGCGCCTCGACACCGGCGAGCCGGATGATCCGTCGGTCAACTGATGCCGCCGGATGCGAAAAAGCGGTTGCGCCACGGGCCGTTTGCCCCCGGCATCACGGGTTTTCCATGACCATGACCATTTATCCCGCTATCGACATCAAGGGAGGCCGGTGTGTGCGGCTCACCCAGGGCCGCGCCGATCAGGAAACCGTTTATTTTGAAAACCCGGCGGACGTCGCCGGCCAGTTCAGGGCAGCCGGCAGCCCCTGGGTGCATGTGGTCGATCTCGACGGCGCGTTTGCCGGCGAGCCGCGAAACCTGGCCCGGGTGCAGGCGATCGCCGCCCTCGGCATGAAGGTCCAGCTCGGCGGCGGGCTCCGCACCCGCGCCTCCGTGGAGCGCGCGCTCGGGCTGGGCGCAAGCCGGGTGGTCATCGGCACGCGTGCGGCCGAGAGCGAGGAATTTGTCGGCGAACTCGTGCAGGCCTTCGGAGAAAAGATCGCAGTCGGTATCGATGCCAAAAACGGCCAGGTCGCCGTTCGCGGCTGGGTGAGCACCACAGGCACCGGAGCGCTCGATCTCGCCCGGCGCATGAGCGCGCTCGGCGTGCGCACGATCATCTACACCGATATCGGCACCGACGGCATGCTGACCGGCCCCAACCTCGCGGCCCAGCAGGCCATGTGCGAAGCGGTCGCTCCGGGCGGGACCGGCGTGATCGCTTCCGGCGGCGTCAGTCGCCGCGAGGATGTGGCCGGACTCGCCGACCTCGCCCGCCGCCACGCCAACCTTGACGGCGTGATCGTCGGCAAGGCGCTCTACGAAAAACGGGTGGAATTGCCCGACCTGCTCGCAATCGCCGCCGCCGCGCAAGCTGCGTAAGCCGCGCAAGCAGCGCGCCGGAGCGGACGGACGGCGCGGCGCGGTTTATTGTTTATTCCTGCGACTGCCGGCGCCGCTTCACGCTGACGAGCGCGATCAGCGTCGCGACGGCAAAAATCGCGCCGACGATCGGCCCGATCCGGTGATCGAGGCTGTCGGCCTCGCCGGCAGCGAACTTGAGGGCTGCATTCGTCGCCCCGTAAAAAAAGAAAAAGCTCACGAAGACGATCGCGGCCACCACACGGCGCGGCATCTCGTCGATGATGTGAACAACGAATTTCCTTAATGACTCCGATTCCGGAGCCTCGAACCTTGATTTGGTTTGCATTTGCGAATCAACAGAGACCTCTTCCCGCCGGACCCGGCAGAGCCGGAGCCCGGAACAGGCTGACCGGTCAAGAAACCGGAAGAATGCCGCGACGTCCATCATGAAATCGCATCACCCTGGCAACGGGGTGTAACATTGAAGGCAAGGGGGGGGGGACCAGCGGCCCTCGCCGATCGCCCACCGGCCCCCGCCGGTCGCTCACCGGCCCTCGCCGGTCGCTCACCGGCCCTCGCCGATCACTCACCGGCCCTCGCCAATCATCCACCGGCCCCGTCAATCAACCTTTTCCTTTCCCCGGCTGTTCAGGATCCGGTCCGGGAACAGGCGCCCTCCCGCGGGAATCCCGGAAAAAGGAAGGGCCGCAGAGCGACCAAACTCTGCGGCCCTGACGACTTGTTGACCTTGACCATTGCGGCCACCCGCTTGGCGGGCTGAAGCTCACTGGTGAAGGCAAGCGTGCAAAGAGGGCATGGCACCGTCAACAAAAAATTGAGAAAGAGTCTCATTATTTTCAAAATCTTTCAGGTTCGTGCTGTTGACCCCTTGGAGGACAACAGGTTTTAATCCGTTTTTCCGATATCCCGTTTTCCGCATATGTCCGATTCCCTTCTCATTCAACTCGGCGAGCGCAGCTACCCGATCACCTTCGGAACCGATCTCCGGTTCGAGGTCCGCTCCGCGCTGGCCGCTCTCCAGGCGGAGGGGCGCCGTTGCGCCGTCGTCACCGACCATCACATCGCTCGCCGGCAGGCCGGGGCGTTGCAGGCGATGACCGGCGACGCGCCGGTGCTGGTGCTGGAACCGGGCGAACAAACAAAATCGCTCGCCGAACTGGGCAACGTGCTCGATTTCCTCGCTGAACACCGGCTCGACCGCTCCTCCGTGCTCGTGGCGGTCGGCGGCGGAGTGATCGGCGACCTCGCCGGTTTCGCCGCCGCCAGTTACCTGCGCGGCATCGGCTTTTACCAGATCCCCACCACGCTGCTCGCGATGGTGGACAGTTCGGTGGGCGGCAAGACGGGCATCAACCTGCGCGCCGGCAAAAACCTCGTCGGCGCGTTCCACCAGCCGGAGGCGGTTTTCATTTCCACCGGGCTGCTCTCGACGCTGCCGCCGCGCGAGTTCGCCGCGGGCATGGCCGAGGTGATCAAATACGGCCTGCTCGGCGACCGGGAGCTTTTCGAGGAGCTTGAGGCGACGCCCATGCTCCCCGGCGCGCCCCGGCTGGCTGAAGTGATCCGCCGGTGCTGCGCGATCAAGGCGGCGATCGTCGAGGCCGACGAACGCGAGACGGCGAAGGACGGCGGCCGCGCACTGCTCAATCTCGGCCACACCTTCGGCCACGCCATCGAACAGGTGACCGGCTACGGCGCGTACCTGCACGGCGAGGCGGTGGCGATCGGGCTGTGCGCGGCGGCGCGGCTGTCGCGCCACCTCGGCTGGCTCGACGCCGCCGCCGTGGCCCGCGTGGAAAAAACCGTCGCCGCCCATGCGCTGCCGGTGCGGTTGCGCGAACCGCTGCCCGTCGATGCCCTGGCGGCGGCCATGGCCCGCGACAAGAAAGTGCGCGCCGGCGCCCTGCGCTTCGTCGTGCTGCGCGCCCTCGGCTCGGCGGCGACGCAGGGCGACATCGATCCGGTGCTCGCCGGGACCAGTTTTGAGGAAGTCGGCGCGGCGGCAGGGAAACAGGAGCAGGAACGCGGTTATGGCCCGCCGCCCGCCCGCCCGCCCGCCGCCTCTGTGTCACCGTGACCGTCACCGCGAAAATTTCCCCTTCAGCCACCGCCAGGCGCGGCTGAACGGATAACCCCGCAGGACCCAGAATTTCCTCACGCGATTGACGCGTTCGAGAAACGCTTCCCTGCCGGCATCGAGCGGCTCTTCGCCGCGGCGGCACCATGCCTTGTAGATACCCGAGGTGTCCGCATTGCAGAGGATCCTCTGCATCCAGCGGGGGCACCATCGCGGCAAATGAAAGGCCGACTGGAAGTCGATCACCCGGGGATGCCCGTCGTCGCCGCGCAGGATGTTGCCGAGGTTGCGCAAGTCCAGGTGCACGACGGAGCGCGCGTGCATGGCCGCGACGAGTGTTTCCATTTGCAGGAAAAACGGCTTCGGCACGCTGTGCGGCGGCAGCACCGCGAGCGGCGTGCCCTTGATAAACGGATACGCGATCGTCCACGGAGAAAGCCGGTGAGCCTCCGTCGCCACGCCCTTCACGCCGTGCAGGCGGACCAGCGCCCTGTACTCCTGGCGGACAAAAAACCGCGCCGCCGTCCAGCGGACAGGCCAGGGGGAGTGGTGGAAATCCTTGATAATCCAGTCGCAGTGGCCGTCGTGATAACGGAACACGCACGCATTCCCGAACCGGCCTGCTTTCAGGAGCGTCAGGTTGGGCGGCTCGAAGACCTGGCCGCGAAAATACGCAGACAGGAGCCGGAGGATCATGGTGGTTTCGGCCATGGATGACTGCCGGGATAGGGTCTGGAGGGAGAGTCTGGTGACTGGTTTCTGGAACACCCTTGCTGAAGGGGCGAAGCCGGAGATGAACACACCTTTGGCCGGCGATGGCAATCCCCGGGAATGCCCGCGTGAATGCCCCGCCGTTTCTCAGGCCAGCAATTCGCGCAGGTCGCCGAGTCCGAGGCGGGCGTTGACGGCGTCGCTGGCCTCGAACACGTCCGCCAGCAGCGCGCGCTTCCGGTCCTGCAAGGCGAGCACCTTTTCTTCCACCGTGCCGGAACAGATGAGCTTGTAGCTGGTGACGACACGGGTTTGCCCGATACGGTGGGCGCGGTCCGTCGCCTGCGCCTCGGCGGCGGGATTCCACCACGGATCAAAATGCACCACGGTATCCGCCCCGGTGAGGTTGAGACCCGTGCCGCCAGCCTTGAGCGAGATGAGAAACACCGGCACCCCGCCGCCGCTCGCGTTGAACCGGTCCACCTCGGCCTGGCGCAGCCGGGCGGACATCGAACCATCGAGATAACAGTACGCGAGGCCCTGCGCATCGAGCGCGGCCCGCAGCAAGCCGAGCAACGACGTGAACTGCGAAAAAACGAGCAACCGGTGCCCGTCATCGACGGCCTCCTCCAGCAATTCGAAAAAAGCGCCCAGCTTGGCCGAATCGGCAGCCGCGGACGCCGCCCCGGCGACCAGCCGGGGATCGCAGCAGATCTGCCGCAGGCGCAGGAGTTGCGTGAGCGTGGCCAGGCGCAGGGCCGACTCGCTCGCGCCACCCGCCTCAAGATCGAACAACTCGCGTTCGGAACGTTCCTGCCACTCGCGGTAAAGCGCGCCCTGGGCCGGAGTCGGTTCGCACCAGATGATCTGCTCGATTTTTTCCGGAAGCTCGGGCGCCACGGCCTGCTTGGTGCGGCGCAGGATGTACGGAGCGGTCTGCTTGCGCAGACGCTCATCGAACCAGGCGCGTTGTTCCCCGGACCGGAATCCGGCGGCAGCGGCGGCGGCGGACGGCCTGGGCTCAAGAAAACCGGGCAACAGGATTTCGAACAACGCACGCAGATCGTCGAGCGAGTTTTCGACCGGCGTGCCGGTAAGCAGGAAGCGGGCCCGAGCGTCCAGCGAACGGAGAGCGCGGGCATTTTGCGTGCGCCGGTTTTTCACATGCTGCGCCTCGTCGGCCACCAGCACGGCGAGCGGGATGTCGGCAAACCGCTCCGCATCGCGCGCCAGCGTGCCGTAGGAAGTGACGACGACATCAAACGCTTCCGCCACCGAAACCGTGCCGGGGCGGCCACCAGAGGCGGGGAAAGGGAGCCGACTGGCGCCGTGGTGAACAAAAACACGCAATTGCGGTGCGAACCGCGCCGCCTCGCGCCGCCAGTTTTCCACCAGCGACGCCGGGCAAACCACCAGCGAGAACGAGGGCAGGGCAGGGGAGCGCCCCCCCTCCTCCCCCCCCGGTCCCGGTGCGGAAGGTTGCTCCGGTTTGCCGCCGCCGCCGCCGACGCGGAGGGCGGAGAGCAGGGCGAGCGCCTGGGCGGTTTTGCCGAGCCCCATTTCGTCGGCGAGGATGCCGCCGAGTTCGTGCCGGTACAGGTGCCACAGCCAGGCGACGCCGAGTTGCTGGTACGGGCGCAATGTCGCGGCAAACCAGATCGGCACGGGCGCGGGCGGGAGCGTCGCGAGCTGGCGGAGCGCCTCGGCGCGCCTGCGCCAGGCGGCGGGCGGCTGGTAGCCGGGGACGAGTTCCTCGACGAGCTCCTGCACCTCGGCGGCGCGGGCGGAGCTGATCCGGTGCGTGCGGCGACCGGCAACATCCCCCCCCCCCCCCCGGCTCCCGCGAGAACCCGCCGGGCCTGCGCGAGCTTTTCCATGCGGGCGGGCGTCAGCAGGTAGATGCGCCCCCCCGGCGCATCAAGGTAGCCGCGCCCGGCGACGACGGCGCTGCGAAGTTGTTCTTCGGATACACCGTCGGCGTCGAGGCCGAGCGACACCGCAAAATCGCTTCCGCTTCCGCTCCCCGTGATCTCGATGCCGATTTTCGCCTCGCTGATGGCGGAGGCGTGTTTTTCGAAGTTGTCCGTGAAATCGGCATGGAATTCGTCGCGCAGCGCCCCGCCGTGAAGCGCGAGGAAATTGAGCGTCTTGTGCCGGTCGCGGAGCCACCATTTGCGATTGGAAGGCTCGAGCCGAAAACCGTGCCTCTTGACGAGATCGAGCGCGGCCGCATAGGCCGAGTGCTCGCGGGAGGGCAGGGCGATGGCGAGGTAATGCTCGCTGCCATCGACAAGCATCGGCGTGGCGGCAGGCCTGGCGGAAGCGGCGGAGTGAGCGGGGAGGGGGGGGGGGGGGAGGGGAGGACGCTTCACGGGCGTCCGGTCGCCGCCGCCGCCGCCGGATATCCCGTCTGTCGCGATGTGCTCGCTGACTCCGCGCAAGTGTGAGCCGATCCAGAGCAGCGTCCTCGCGGGCTCGTTGAGCCAGACAAAAACCGGTTGGCCGGCGAGCGCGGCGACCAGTTGCGCAAGTTGTTTCCGGGTAAGTTGAAGAAAAGGCGGCAGCGCAGCGGCCCCGCCGCCGCACCAGCGTTGCAGCATCGCGAGGGCAGGCAGGATCTCCGGCGCCGGCGGCGAGGAAAAATCGAGTTTCACTTTCAGCGCGATAGCGTCGCGCCGGGCCGCATCGGGAAGGTTGGGCGGAAGACAGATCCTGAACATGAGTCCCGCCAAAAAGTTTTCCGGAAGGCAAAACTGGCGAGCATTATCGCAGGGAATGCGCATATTTCAGGAGGGGATTTTGAATGAAAACGGCAATAGTGCGTCCTGTCACCACGCCATCCCCGTCACCGCCATGTTCTCCCTTGTCCTTCTGCCACTGTCCCGACGACGTCGTTTTTTTTCCGTTAT
This sequence comes from Opitutaceae bacterium, assembly GCA_031266495.1. The sequence goes on along the minus strand of JAISAX010000229.1, from coordinate 14,751 downwards.
CGCCATCTTGCTGGGGTTTGGAGGAGGCAGCCTTCGCGCGACCGTCTCCGAAGCAGGCGGGGAACTTGTCGCGGGTGAACTGAAAGCCGCGGCAGTAGCGGGCAGCGTGGTCTGGACCTGGCCGGGGAAGGACGACACCATTACGGTCGTGACCGAGGGAATGGCATTGCCTGTCGGCGCCCGCCTCGTCACCGGACCGGAATCGGGTGTCGTCGTGGTGCTGGCCAACGGGGCATCGTTCCGGCTCGGCGAGAACACCGAGGTGCAACTTGCGAAATTCGTCCAGGCGCCGTTCCCCGGAGTGCTCCGCAAGGGGGAGGAAGAGCCGTCGGAATCGCAGACGGCGATCAGGCTGCGGCGGGGCGAGCTGACCAATCGCGTACGCAAGCTGCAGGCCGGTTCGACCTGGGAGGTGCAGACCCCGCTCGGTGTGGCCGGCGTGCGCGGCACGGTGTTCCGGGTCACGTTCGACCCGGAGAAAGGGACGTTCGAGCTTGTCGTCACCGAAGGCGAGGTCGGGTTCGTTTCCGTGTGGTCGGAAGAATGGGGCGTGACCGCGGCGAGATCGCTGCAAATCGCCCGCGTCGTTTCGGCGCCCCCCCCCCCCGGCGGTGGAGCGGCGCAAGCGGGTTATCAGGACAGCATGCGAGACGCGTCGCCTGCGGAAACCGGTCAGATCAACGCTGCCGCCCGGGAAATGGCGGCGGCGTCCGACACGTACTCCGCTCCGGCTGCGCCCTCCGGCGACGAAGCGAGGAAACGTGCCGAACAGGGCGCCGCGAAGCGATTCCCGTCCCTGTTGGTCGTGCCGCCGGACCCCGGATTGTTGCCGGTCAGCCCGTCGTCCTGAAAACACGATCAGACCGCGTCGGACGGCGTGTCGTCATCTCAGGCGCGAGCCGTCCGTATAGCATACCGAGTTCGCGCAGGTACGCAGCCGACTGGCGGTGCAGGGCGGCAAGCTGGTCGTGGCTGTAACGCCATTGCCAGTTGCCATCCGGCTTGCCCGGCGTGTTGAAGCGGGCGGAGGAACCGAGGCTGAGGAGATCCTGGACAGGGACGACGGCGAGGTTGCTGACGGCCGCCCACGCCGCCCGCACGAAATCCCAGCCGACTTCGCCGCCGCTGACGCGAAAATAGCGGCGAAGATGATCCTGCTCCTTCGGCGTGGCGGAGGCGTACCAGCCGAGCGTGGTATCGTTGTCGTGAGTCCCCGGATACACGACGCTGTTGGCCCCGAGATTGTGCGGCAGGTAGAGGTTGGAGGCGTCGTCCGCGAATGCGAACTGGAGGATCGCCATGCCGGGCAGCCCCGTGGTGTCGCGCAGGTCGCGTACGCTCGGGAACAGTTCACCGAGATCTTCGGCGATGAGGCGGGCAGCGGGCATCTCTCGCCGGAGCACCTCGAAAAAATGCAGGCCGGGGCCGTTTTTCCATTCGCCGGTCCTGGCGGTTCTGGCCGAGGCGGGAATCGACCAGTAGGTGTCGAAGGCGCGAAAATGGTCGATCCGGACGACGTCGCAGAGGGCGAAATTCGCCCGCAGCCGTTCGCGCCACCAGGCGTAATCGTCGGCCTTGTGGGCGTCCCAGTGATAGAGCGGGTTGCCCCAGAGTTGGCCGTCTGCCGAGAAATAGTCGGGCGGCACGCCGGCGACCGCCAGCAACGCGCCGGAGCGCGGATCGATCTGGAAAAGCTCCGGCCGCGCCCAGACGTCGGCGCTGTCCCGTGCGACGAAAATCGGGGCGTCGCCGATGATCTCGATGCCGTGGTCGTGCGCCTTGCGCCGCACTTGCGTCCACTGGCCGAAGAAAAGGTACTGGAAAAAGGCGTGGGCTTCGGCGCGACGCGCCACCTTGCGGGCGAGACCGGAGGCGCGGGCGTTTTCGAAAAACCGGGCATCCTCCGGCCACAGCCACCACGGTTGTCCGCCGAAGTGATCCTTGAGCGCGAGGAAGAGCGCGAACGGCTCGAGCCACGTGCGATGCTGCTGGCGAAACGCGGAGAAATCGCCGTAAAGCGCACGGTCCGGGCGAGGGGATGCGCCGGAAAATTTTTCGAATGCCTTGAACAGGACCGGCCAGCGGGTCGCGTAGAGCCAGCCGTAATCGACGTGATCGCCGGGAAGGCGGCGGAGGCCGTCGAGATCGTTGTCCTCGAGCAGCCCGGCGCGGACGAGCGCCTGGAGATCGACGAGGTAAGGATTGCCGGCGAACGCCGAAAAGCACTGATAGGGCGAATCGCCGTAGCCGGTCGGCCCGAGCGGACAGGCCTGCCAGTAACGGATGCCGGCATCGCGGAGAAAGCCCAGCCAGGCATCGATCGAATGATCGAGCACACCGCAGCCCTGGTCGCCGGGCAACGAAGTCGGGTGCATGAGCACGCCCGCTGCCCGGTGAGTGAGCCAGTTGAAGAGCGGTGTCCGGAAGGATGGGGGGATCATGTGGAAAATCTCCATGCTGTCGAGGCATGCCGGCACGTTAAGAATAATCGCCGAGAATCGTTCGGGGAATCTTCCCTCTCGTCGAACCTCTGATTAGACATAATGTATATTGTGCGTTGATGATGGAACCCGTTGAAAATGAACAACTTAATGTCCAAGCAAAAAATGAGCCAAATGACCTCTGAAAAACGGAAATCTGCCGCGAATTCTGCCTTTTTCCCCGCATCAAACGGGAAAACAACCGTGCCGATGCCAGAAATGGCACGGGAAATGTCCCCGGAAGAATTCCGGGCCTTCACGCGAACGCATCTTACCCACAAGGAAACGGCGTTTTCCCTGGGCGTCTGCACCTCCACCCTGACTCGCTGGCGCATGGACGGGAAAATTTCCCCCGTTCGCCCTTTCGCCCCGTATTTCTACGCCGTACCCGAAGTCTGGCGCGTGGGCGGATTCTCCCCGCTGTAGGTTTCCGCATGAACCCCCCCCCTCTGTTCATCCCTCTGAAACGGGCGTTTTTCGATGCCTTCGCCTGTGGCGAAAAGCATGTCGAGTATCGGCCGGACGGCCCGCGATGGAACGCACGCACGTGCCGTCGCGGCCGACGCGTCGTGTTGTCCTGCGGTTACGGCAAGACTCGCCGCCTGTCCGGCGTGATCCGGTCAACGGACACCACGGCAGAGCCTCACCGCCTCCCCGGCTGGTCGGAATGCTACGGACACCGCTTCCCCGTCGCACGCATGATCTGGATCGACGTCACCGCCAAAATTGCGCTTGTCCTCTTCGCCCTTTTCGCGCTCTCTGGCGGCCTCTCAAGTCTATACGCCGTTTCGGCTCCGGTTCGCGTCGTTTTTTTGTGTCCATACGTTGACGCTCCCAATTTCGGGGTGGCAAACGGGAATAGAACACCGGCGCGAGCCGGGAATACCGTTGCGGGGTCGTATAGCCCCGAGAGAACCCCGATCCCGGGTTGGGATCATTTCTCAAAACTATACGATAATGAAAAACGGAAAGAAGACTGCTGGAGCGGCGGTGACGGTGAAATTGCGGGTGCGCGAGTATGCGCGCCTGTCGGAAGTGGCCCGGAGCGCGGGCATGACGGTGACGGAGTTGCTGGGCGTGTCGGCGCGGATAGTAGCGTCGACGGGCCGGTTGGTGTCGGTCGTTCCGCCGCCAGTGGCCATGGCCGATTCCCTGCGCACCATCCATCAGGAAATCGTGGCGTTGTGCGAACGGCACGAAATTTCCCTGACATCCTGACGAACCTCCCCCTCCCTGCAGTAGTAGCGACGCCCGCAAGGCGGCTTTCCGGCCGTTTGCGGGCGTTTTCTTTGGCCGGAGAGGAGGTGGCGTCATGACGGACGCCACAACAGCCACGGCCACAACGGCCGCAACCCCCGGAGCGCTGTCGAGGGAGCGGATGCTGCTGGATTCGTGGGAGCTGTCGTCGGAAGACTGTTCGTACTACGAACCGACCAGGGACGAAATCGAGTGGTATGCGATGCAGGAACTCTGGCGGTCGAGGGAGTCGGCGCTGGAAGGGTTGATCCGCAACCGGTCGGCGGAGGTGATTGACCTGCCGGGCTGGTTAAAAGCCTGTCGGCAGCGGGCGAAGCTGAATGACGATTCCGACTGGATTTCCTACATGCTGGAGATGGCCGGGGGGAAAGGCTACAAGCCCCGCCATGCGCCCTCGACGGCCGTGGTGGACCTGCTGACGGGGATGGCGATGGACCTGCCCCATTGCGCCGACAAGAATTTTATTCCGATGACGGCGGCGCGAAAGCGGGCAAAGCTCTTGATTGCGGCCGAATTCTGGCACGTCCGCCATCCATGGGACCGTTACATGGTGTTTCACGGGCCGGGGCGGATGACGGTGGGGGAATTGCAGGCAACGATCCGGATGATGCAGCGGAAGTTGTCCAAGCTGCACGACGAAGAGTGGCTGAAGGAACTCGGTATCCGTTTTCTGTTACGCATAACGGAAGTCGGTTCGCTCACGTACCTGCGGATCAAATCGACCGGAGAGAAGGTCGAGGAGGCCAGCGAACCGACTGCCAGGGGGCTGGTGCGCGTGCGCCTGTACGGGCACAAGGGCGAGCGCTGGATCGCCAAGAGCGACCTTGAGGTGTGCGAACACCGGAACGAGAGGGGGGAGCGGACCTATTATCCGCACATCAACGTGCTGATTCACCTGTCGAAGGGGAGGCTGCCGAACGTGCCGGTAGAGGCCGGGGAGGCGCCGCAGGCGGGATCGTGGCAATATTTTCTGGCGAAGATGCACGCCGCCTGGGAATGGGGGTTTCGTGAATGCGGGGGGATCGAGGACATCCGCGAGGCGATAAAATACTGCGCCAAGCCGGCGGACTTGCGCAGGCTGTCGCAGGACGAGCTGTTTGACCTTGCGGAGGCGCTGTTCAAGGTGCGGTTGGCGGAGCCGCTCGGGCCGTTGCGGGCCGAAATCCGGCACAGGCGGGTCAACTGCCTGAAGCTGACGCGGTGGCGGAACACCAAAACGCTGAAACTGGAAATCCGGGTGAAGCCGGATCACAACGCATCGAAGAAGGACCGCAGCAAGCGGACGCTGGAACAAGCGAAAGCGGAAAAGGTTGAGTTGGAAACGCTTGCAAAACTCCAGAGGAAGGAGGCGGTGAAGCGGACATGGCGCGGCCCGGAAAAATCGCGTCTGTTTGACGATCCGCCGGAGCCGATCGGGCCGCCTGAGCCGCCTGCGATGCGCAACCGGGTGTTTGCCCGGCTGGTGTGCATGTCGGTCCACACGCCGCGGGTGACGCCGCACGTAATGGTTTTCAACTACGGGCACACCGCGGCGGACTACGCGCGCGTGTGTTCGATGCCGTTTGTGCGGCCGATGCTGGAGGCGGCGGGCGTCGACGCGGCGGGGGTTGCCGCCGCCATGCGCGAAGGGGTTGCCCCCATTAAAGTTCACACCAGTGCCGTTACTGTCCGGACCGGCCCCCCTCCCCCCTTCCATCCTCCACCGGTGACACCGGTTTTCCCCGAAATTGCCGATCAAATCCGCGCCAAAATAGCATGAAAAACGAAGCCCGAACCTCCGAAACGCTCCCCCCTGCCTCCGCCGTTGCGCGCCCGTCGTTCCCGATGGCCGCGCTCTGGCTCATGCCCGGCCCGTTTGGCGACCAGCTGACGTTGCGCCCCGTTACCGTGCTGGCGGTCAGCAACGGCATGGCAAAGGTCCGGATTCGGGAAGCGTACCGGATACAGCATCGGCTGGCAAAGGTCACGGACCTGGCGAGCACACCGGAGCGGGCGGTGGAAAAGTTGCAGGCGCAGATGGGCAGGCTGTTAAAAATGGGGCCGGATACCGTCATCGCGGCCCTTGGCGCGCTGGCATACGTGGAGGAACCGGCGCGGGCGCCGGAAACGCTGTCGTTTCTTCAACGCTCCCTCACGGGCGGCGAGGCGATCGTCAAAACGGAGGCCGTGACAGCATGACCACGACGACACACGGAAAACGCAGGCTCTCCGGCGCGGAAACGCGGCGCGGGTTGCGCTTGTGGGAGCTGCGGAAACGGCGTTGCGGGCTGGTGGCCCGAATGTACAACGCGCCCGAAAGCGACGCGTCCAGACTGTTCGCATTGCATCGGGAAGCCCGGGCGGTGGAACGCGAAATCGCAGCGCTGGCGCTGGCCGGGGAAACGGAGGCAAACGCATGAAAGGCAATATCGACCGGTGGCTCGCCCTGATGGTAGGGGTCAATGTGGCATATCTGGCCCTGAGTTGTTTCACGACAGAAATGCCCAGGCTGGACATGGCCCTGTCGGTGACCATGGCGCTCCTCAACGCAGGGTTTATCGAGCGGGGAATCTTCCGGAAAAAAACGCCTGCCAAAATTGCGCTTGTCCTCTTCGCCCTTTTCGCGCTCTCTGGCGGCCTCTCATCACACATTACCGGAAAGCCGGTCCCGACAGAGCCGTTTTTTTGTGTCCAGTCTCTTGGCATACCCAATTTCGGGGTGGCAGGCGGAAATAAAACACCGGCGCGAGCCGGGAATACCGTCGCAGGTAGTAATGTGCCTGAGAGAGCCCCGATCCCGGGTGGGGATCATTTCTCAAATACACATTACAATGAAAAACGGAAAAAAATCTGCTGGAGCGGCGAAAGTGACGGTGAAATTGCGGGCTCGCGAGTATGCGCGCCTGTCGGAAGTGGCCCGGAGATCGGGCATGACGGTGTCGGAGTTGCTGGGCGTGTCGGCGCGGATAGTAGCGACGACGGGCCGGTTGGTGACGGTCGCGCTGCCGCCAGTGGCCATGGCCGATTCCCTGCGCACCATCCATCAGGAAATCGTGGCGTTGTGCGAACGGCACGAAATTTCCCTGACATCCTGACGTTCCTCCCCTCCCCTGCGGTAGCGATGCCCGCACTACGGTCGTTTGGCCGTGTGCGGGCGTTTTGCGTTCGCCTTTCGAGGAAAGGGAAAACGCCCGCACAACACCGGTTCCGCCGTCGCGTCGGGCGTTATCTGGCGTTCCGGCGCCAGGGGTTCCCGGCGTACCTGGCATGGAAGTATGCGGGTGATAACTTCAGCTACAGTTACAACGTGTCGGTCCCCTGAATTTTCACGAGTTACACAAGCCCGTTTTTTTTACTGTTATGCATGATAATAACCCAGACAAACCAGACAAAGCCGGACAGATAACGGCCGCGGAAACGGTATCGTTGGAGATGCCGCCTGTGACGGGAGAGGAGGGGTCAAAGCCCCTTCCCTCCCCCCTCCCCCCCCCTCCCCCCTCGCCTGCGGATGCAGGGGGGACGGTGTTTGTGCCCGGCAAACACAAGGTCAACGCGGACGGCACGCCGTTCGTGAACGGCAAGGGCCGTTACATGCCGATCGGAGGGCGTCCGAAAAAAGGAGGGAGCCGCCCCGATCCTGTGCCCGCGCCCGCGCCCGGATCGGCGCCCGGATCGGCTGAACCGCCCGTTTCCCCGCCGATGGCGAGTTTTATCCCGGACGTCCCCCCTCCCCCCCCGCCTGATGGGGAAACGGGGAAAACGGGCTTGTCCGTTTCCGGCGATGCCGCCGCGCCGGGCGAAACGGACGGGAACGGTGCCCCCGGGGCCGTTTCCTCGAAGACAGTGGCCGAACTGGTTGCGCGGACGACGTACCTGACAACGGGCGTGGTAACGGGCGAACACGACGAGGCGCAACCTCCCCGTGACATGCACCGGAACCTGTGCGAGGTTATCGATGCGCAGGTGGATAACGGCGACGGAAAATCCTCGATTGTCGGCTGGGGAACCCTGGCCGTTGCCGCCGTCGCCTATCTGGTGCATGTATGCAGCCAGCCCCGCACTCGCCAAAAACTCCACCAATGGTGGAAAACGGACAAAACCCCCAAGCCCGTTTCCCCGGTCCCGGCACGGACCCCGGTCCCGGCGCCCGTTCGACAGGTTGCCACCGTTCCCGCCGCGCCCGTTTCCCCGGTCCCGCGCCCCGATGCCGATCCGTTTTCCGACCAGCATTTTTGAACCAGTCCAATCCGACAAACCAAACCAATCCAAACCCGAAATTATAACCATGAACAAAATAAGCGAACTAGAAAAATACACCCGTCACAGCGAACCCGAAACGGAGCGCTCTGCCGAAATGGAGCGCTCTGCCGAAACCGCCTTTGTTGCGCCCGAAAAAACGGGCGTGCCGCAGCCGGTCAACGCCGCCGTGCCTGTTCCGCCCGTTCCAGCCGTTCCGCCCGTTCCGCCGATGGCTTGCACGCTGGAATGGACCGTAAAACCCCGAAACCCGCCCCCGCACACGCTGCAAATCGTGGCGTATGCCGTTTACGCGCTATTGGCATCGGAGTTTCTGGTACTGGCCGCATTCGTCCTGTGGACCATGGCGGGCAAGGACATTGCCTGTCTGCTGGTGTCCGTACCGTGCCTGTTGGGGATGGCGTGGCTGTTCCGCCCGGCCATGCGCGAAACGGCCCCGCCGCCGCCGCCGCCCGCGAACGCGGCCCGCCCGCACAAACCGGGCATTGTGGAACGCCTGTCGCGCATTTTTACGAACTGACGGACTGACACGTACTGACGACCGACTGAAAGGACATGATAAAAGACCTGCACAGAGCCATCATCGGCGGTACCGGGAGCGGCAAGACGACCTATGCCCGGGCCCTTGCCCGCGAGTTTCGCCGGAGGGGCATCGGGACGCTGGTATTGCACAAACCGCGCGAACCATGGCCCGCCCCCTGCATTTCATGGCAAACGTCCGATCCCGGTGAATACCAGCGCATGTTTTGGGCGAGCAAACGGTGTGCCTGTTTCATGGAGCTGGCGGACGCCGCCGTGGACAAATACGATGCCCGTTTCCACAAGTGTTTTACCGAAGGGCGGCATGAGGGGCACCGCTGTTTTTACATCAGCCAGTACGGGCCGCAAGTGCACCCGCTGATACGGATGAACTGCACCAGCCTTGCCCTCTTCGCGACGAACAGGATGGCCGCGAAAACATGGGCAGAGGAGTTCAACGACGACACCCTTTTGCGGGCCTGCCAGCTCCCCCCGCACCTGTTCATGGCCAAACCCTCCCGTTACGAACCCGCGCGGGTCATCCGCATCACTGACCCGGCATGACGCACGATGCAAAGCGTGACAGTCTGGAGCGTGACGTTGCCGGCGGAGTCACGCGCCGGCGCGTCACGCCGGCCAAACCCTGACGGCGCCATGTCACACGAAAACCTTGTGCTATCACTCTTTCCCGGCGCGGATTTGCTCGGGCGCGGATTCGAGTCGGAAGGCTGTTGCGTGGTCCGCGGGCCGGACCTCGGGTGGGGCGGCGACGTGCGCACGGTTCACCCGCCGCCCGGCGCGTTCGGCGGCGTGATCGGCGGGCCGCCCTGTCAGGATTTTTCACGCGCCCGGCGTTGCCCGCCGACAGGCAACGGCGTTGCCATGCTGCACGAATTTGCCCGCGTGGTCATGGAAGCCTCCCCGGACTGGTGGCTGATGGAGAATGTGCCGGGCGTGCATGACCTGATGATCGAAGGCTACACGATCCAGAGGCTCAATCTGAACGCGTCGGAATGCGGATGCCGGCAAAACCGGCTGCGGAGAATCCAATTCGGCACACGTGACGGCTCGATGCTCGTTTGCGATCGGGCCGTCACGTTTTCGGACCTGGAACGGACCTGCCTTGCATCGGAAGCCTCCCGGCCGGATCGGCGCGGATGGGGCGATTTCTGCGAATTGCAGGGCCTGCCGCGTGATTTCGACCTGCCGGGCCTTTCCGTTGCGGCGAAGTATCGGGCGGTAGGAAACGGTGTGCCGGTGCCGATGGCTCGTGTACTGGCAAGGGCGGTACGCGCCCGCCAGTCGTCACTGCTTGTGCGCCTGTGCGCGTGCGGTTGCGGCCGCCCGCTCTCCGGCCGCCAGACCCGGGCCACACCAGCTTGCCGCAAACGCCTGGAACGCGCCCGGCGCGCCGCTCGACAGCGTCCGCCGCGTGAGGACACCGTAAACGCATGGCAACTCTGACAAAAATCATAAAATGGCCGGGGGGGGGGGAGGATGTTCAAAGTTGGTGAAACGTGCTCAAAGTTGCCCGGAGTTGCCAAGAGTTGGGGAAAAGTGAGCGATCGGGAAAGTTGCGGGAGAGCGCGGACAGGCACCGTGTATTGGCGTGACCAACACGAAACCAAGCACACGCACATGAGCAAAAACGCATTGAAAAACATCAACTGGAAGCCTCTCGCCATCGGGGCGGCAGTCGGGGCCGCCATCGGGATCGGGTACATCTCCCGAGTCCCGGACTCGCTGAAAGAAGCTCTGGCCAAACTCCCCGGAGCCACACCGAAGGAAGATGCCGCCACAACCACCACCGCCGCCACTCCCCCCGCGGGCGAGTAACCGGCGCAAACCGCAATCCTCCTGAAACGATACAACAGTATCCACAAGAAAATGACAATCACGGAACCCATCACCTCGCTCGAGACCGTTGTCCCGGGCGGTCTTGCCACCGCCCGCATGTTGACGGGCCGCCGCTATCACAGCCTGTCGTTCGAGACTTGGCTGCAAGTGCCCCCCACGGAGCAAAAACCGTCGCCCGCCCTGCAACTCGCCCCGGCCGAGGAAGTCATCGACTACATCCGCAACGCCGTTGACGCGAAAGACATTCGCAACCTCACCTGCAAACGCATCCGGCAGATCAACGCGGCCAACCGCCACGCCGATCCCGGGCACGTCGTCACGCAGCACCTCGCCGAACCGTGGCAGGAAGGCTACGACGCGCAAGTCGCCACGGCATGGTCGCTGTACAACAACAACAATTTCACGGTGTACATCAAGCTGAAGCCCCAACCGGCCGGCACCATCGTCGTGATCAAGGGGCTGCAAACCTACGACACCTATGTTTCGCAGCGTTACATCGGCGCCCCTGACGCGTCCGGCCAGCGGACCAATCCGCTGATCGGCGCGATCAAACGCTCCATTCCCTACAATCAGGCCGTTGCCGAGGCGCGCGCCGCCGGGACAACCTATCCATGGGAAACGCTGTTCCCCGTCATCCGTCAGCTTGCGGTCACTTACGGCCTCTCCTCCGGGAAAAACAGCATCGACGGCAAGGACATCGGGAAAAGCATCTCCCGTATCTGGTTTTTCAAGACACAGGACGACGCCACCGCCGCCAACGCCCTCGGTGAAGTCAAGATCATGGCGGACACCGTGCAGATCTTCATGGCAACGCGAAGCGAGGCCAAAGCCCTCCTCGACCGCTACGGGATCACGCTCGCGGACGAAGTGCCCTTCCTCGTCTGTTTCGACCTGAACGGCGACACCGAATGGATGCGCGCCCGCGGCAGCATGCTCTACGACATGACGTCGCCAGTGGGGCAAAGCCTTGATGTGGTGGTCGAACACCTCACCAACGGTTTCGCCTGATCCCCCTCCCCTCCCCCCCCCCGGGGGAGGAAACGAAACGCCGCCCATAACACCCCTCCGCCCGGAATGCCGGGCGGAGGGATTCGCGCACGAACAAAACCAAACCCACACAACCTATGGAAACGTCCCCCACACAAACTCCGGAAACGTCAATATGGGGAAGCCTTGGCGACACGCTTACGGGGGCCATTGACTCGCTCACGCCAGCATACCAGGCCTACGCGCAAGCGCAGGCTGCGGAAGATGCCCGCAAGGCCGCTGAAGCCACCGCCAAGGCCGCGACAGCAAAGCAGGGGACCGGCGCCAGTGGCACCGGCGGCACTGGCTCCGGAACCAGTACTGATCAGACCAATACCAATACGCTCCTGATCGTCGGAGGCAGCGTTGCCGCTGTCGCTGTGTTGGGACTTGTCCTGGCCCTCGCCACCGGTCGCCGCCGGTAATCCCCCCGCCCCCCCCCCTCTCCATGAGCGCACAAAGCAAACTTGCCGCGGCCGGAGCCACGATTGACGCCGGAGCCGCCAAGCTGGAACGCGCCATGCAAGCCAAACTGGGCATCGACACCGGGGCGAGTCCGCTCGCCATCACCCTCATCATCCTCGGTTCCGCCGCCGTCATTGGCGGGACCGTTTACGCACTAAGGAAAGGACACTGACATGGCTGAAGAATCAGGAGGTAGCGGCGGTTGGCTGGACATTGCGGGTAGCAATTCGCTCGCCACCAGCACGAATTTCGGCCCGGCAATCAACAACGGGATGAACATGTTCGGGGACTTCATATGGAAGCCCGAGGGAGACATCGGAAAGACCGTCACAAGTTCCCCGAACACAACCGTGGATCAGGAAGCCAAAAGCGATGCCACGGCCGCCACCGCCAAGGATGGCTCGAGCGCCACCGCCGCCCGCTCCGGAGACACCGGAGCCACTGGCGGGGGAACATCATTTTTCGAAAGCGACACCGCCAAAATCGCCCTCTACGGAGCCCTCGGCATCGGTGCCATCCTGACGGTGGTCGCCCTCGTTTACGTCATCAAAAAATAACACACCATGAGCCTGTTGGGATCACTACTGGGGGGGAGCGAGCAAGAGGTGGATCAGTCCACCCGGATGGAAGACAGGAAAGTGGTCGGCGAAAACTCCCTGTTGCTCGGCGCCACCGGCAACAGCGCCCGCTCCTCCATGGCAACGGGGGAAAACTCCGTCAGCGCCGGAGGAAACGTCACCTCCAAGGACGACAACAGCAGCGGATTCATCGCCGGTTCCGCCAAAGTCGGGGACGGCAACACATTCAACATCACGCAAGGCGACCAGGGAGCGTTCGAGGCCGCCACCGCCATGAACGAGACCAACGTCCTTGGCGGCGTGCTGCAGACATCCATCGCAGCCGAGGCGATCACGACGAACAACGCCATGGCGCTGGACACCGTGGACAAGCAAACGGCCAACTATTACGACGCCATGCGCGAACTGGCCGGGCAGACCGCGAGCACATCCGAAGCCGCGAACAAAGCCACCGCCATGGCGCTCGACACCGCGGACCATGCCGTATCCACAACCGCGCAACTCGCCCAAAACTCATTGACCGGCAATCTGCAAAACAACGCCATGGCGTTCGACACCGTGGACCGCACCATTGCCGCCGGATTCCAGTTCGGAGGCGCCGCCCTCGACTCCATGGACCTCGCCCTTGCCGGTAACATCGACCTCGCCAAATATGCGATGGCGACCACGGAAAACGCCAACGCACGCACACTGGACAGCATGGACCGCGTGATCGACAACTACAACGCCGCCACCCTCCAGTCCATCAACAACAGCCACCTCGCCAGCCAGAACGCCGTGCAATCCATGAGCGACCTCGGCAAGACCGCCATCGAAGGCTATGTGGACAACAAGTCCCCCGCCCTCGCCGAAACCAAAACCATTCTGGAGAACCAGTCCGACAACAGCAAATACATGCTCTGGACCGTCGCCGGCCTCGCCCTCGCCGCCCTCCTCTTCGCCCGCAACGGCAAACCCGCCACCGCCAGATAAACCGAGACATGCAAACCGGCTCATCCAGCACACACACCCTCATCACGAACCCGGACGGCATCGCGTATCTGGATACATACGGCACGTACATCCAGATCGTCCGTTCCACGACTCCGCTGTCGGTCAAGATCGATGAACAGGCCGCCAACACCCTGACAGTCGGACAAGGCATCCACACGCCCGAACCCTTCGCCCGCCTCGTCTTCCGGACCCCCTCCGGCACCCCGGCCACCTTTGACGTCTGGGTAGGGTTTTCCGAGTTCATCGATCATCACATTGACCAGATCGAAGCGCCGACGATCATCGTCTCCGCCCTGCCCACCGGCGAACTTGCGGGGAAGGCCAGCCATGACCTCGACGGAGCCATCCCGACCCAGATGCACATCCGGCGCCGGATGGTGACCATCAGCAACATGGACCCGTCCGTACCCCTCTTCCTCCGCGACCGGGACAACCGGACATGGGGCGTGGTTCGCGCCGGTGAAACCATCTCGCACAACACCAGCGGGTTTGTGCGCATCGCCAACGACGCCTCCGCCGCCGTTTCCTGCCATGTCGCGGAGACATGGTATGTAAACTCCTGACGCGCGCACACACACACACTGCCATGCCGGACCCGGACTTCATTTTCGAAACAATACTGGACCTGCCCGAGACGGAAACCCCCGATGCGGGTGACTATGTCGAACTCGCAGGGCCGGGCGGACCCCGCCGCATCGCCGCGCAGAATCTTGGCGGCGGCGGCGGCTTCGCTCCCGTGCTGGTCAACGTCCCGATCCCCCCCGGCGTCCTGACCGTCCCCGTCGCATTCCCCGCCCCCCTCGCCGCGCCGCCAACCCGTATCCTGTGTTCCATCACAAAACCCGCCGCCAGTGACAACCTATGGGCCTCTCCGGTGGCCGGATCGATCACAACGGACGGATTCACCGCGGAACTGTCGGGCCTGCCAGACATGGCCGGCTTCATCCTCGTTTGCCTCATTCTGCCATGACACGCCACCACGCCCTTCTACTCGCACTCGTCATGCAAGCCAGCAGTCTCCATGCCGGCCCATCGCTCAATGACGCAAAACTGACCGGGACAACAACCGTGCCGGACGGCAGCACGCTGACCATCACCAACGGCGGAACGCTCGCGGCGGAGCCGGGAGCGACTGTCACCGGCCTGGCTACCCCCGCCGATCTCCCCCCACCCCCCCGGTACGCCATCTTCATTCTGCCGATCGGCGGGGATTTCACGGACTTTGAACTCAAGGCCACCCAGTCGAACTTCGGCGAACACGCGCCCTTCACGGACCTGTACTTTTATTACCATTCTCCCGACCCCGCCCGCCAGTCCGTATCCGGCCAGACAGGACCGAA
>JAISAX010000215.1 GCA_031266495.1 Opitutaceae bacterium | reverse complement strand
ATGCCGTGGATCAATTCCCCCATGCCGAACCGCAAAACCGACACCAACAACGGCGGCGGTTTCTCGACCGATTTTATCGGGCAAAATCATGAATATCCGAGTGGCAACTACGCCGTCCGCGAGCGCATCGCGAAGGCGCATCGCCGTTATCAGGAAGGGTTTTTCTGGACGCTCGCCAATCATCCGCGCGTGCCCGAAGCCATCCGCGCCGAGGCCGGGCGTTGGGGGCTCGCCCGCGACGAGTTCACGGAAAACGGCAACTGGCCGGAGCAACTTTACGTCCGCGAGGCACGGCGGATGATCGGCGGCTACGTGATGACGCAGCACAATTGCGAGCGTCGTGAAATTGCACCGGACAGCATCGGCCTGGCCGCTTACACCATGGATTCGCACAATACGCGTCGTTATGTGGATACGGCCGGTTTCGTGCGCAACGAGGGCAACCTCGAAATCCACGGCATCAAGCCGTATCCGGTTTCTTATCGCGCCATCGTCCCCGATGCCTCCGAATGCGAAAATCTGCTTGTGCCCGTGTGCCTGTCGGCGTCGCACATCGCCTATGGTTCGATACGCATGGAGCCCGTCTTCATGGTGCTTGGGCAGTCGGCGGCTTTCGCGGCGGACATGGCGATTCGTGCAAAGAGTTCCGTGCAACGTGTCGATTATGTCGGCTTGCGCCGGAAGTTGCTGGCGGCTGGCCAGATTCTCGACTGGACGCCGCCCGAACAACCATCCGCGCCTCTTCCCTCCGTGAGTGCCAAAACCTCGTCCCCGCCAAATACCGGAAACGCTGGCGAGGGCGTTCGGGGAAGCATGGTGAAAAATCCGATTCTTCCCGGATTCAATCCTGACCCCGGCTTTGTCCGTATCGGCGAGGACTATTACATCGTCACGTCTTCCTTCGAGCACTTCCCCGCGCTCCCGATTTACCACAGCCGCGACCTCGCGCACTGGCGGCAGTCGGGGCATGTGATCGACCGCCCGTCGCAAATCGACTTCAGCGGAATCGGTTTTTCGGGCGGGCTGTTTTCCCCGGTGCTGCGTCACCACGACGGCGTTTTTTACCTCACGTTTACCGTGCTGCGCTATCTGCCCGCGCAACGCATCACCAATTATCTGGTCACCGCGCCGACGCCCGCCGGCCCTTGGTCCGAGCCTGTGGTTCTCACCGACGACGACTTCTGGCGGATAGACACCTCGCTGTTCTTCGACGACGACGGGCGCGCCTGGTTCACCGCCAACCGCAAACACGAACAGGGGCGGCGCATGGTCGTCTTGTCGGAGATTGACGTAAAAACGGGAAAGCTTTTCGGGGCGCGGCACGGCATCGGCAGCGGCGGCTGGCCCGATTCACGCTCGGCGGAGGGGGCGCACATTTACAAGCGTGACGGCTGGTATTACCTGCTCATGGCCGAGGGTGGCACGGGACGAAATCACGCCTTCACCATCAGCCGCGCGCGCAAAATCACCGGCCCCTACGAGCAATGTCCCGCCAACCCGATCCTGACCCATCGGGATTTGCCGGAGGCGGAACAGGCGGTCTGGGCGGTCGGCCATGGCGAAATCGTCTTCACGCCACGCGGCGACTGCTGGCTGGCGACGCTCGCCCGGCGCGGGAGCGATTTGCTCGGGCGGGAAACGTTCCTCGTCCCGATGCGCTGGGAACCCGGCCAATGGCCGGTGGTGGCGGCCAAAAACGGACGAATCCCCGCCGTTGTCCGGGAAACCGGACTACGCCCCGCGCCCTGGCCGGAGACGCCGGCAAGAAACGAGTTCGAGGATGGCGCGCCGGATGTGGGATGGATGTGGATACGTCCGCCCGCAAATCCGTTCTGGTCGCTGCGCGAACGCCCGGGCTGGCTGCGCCTGCGTTTGTTGCCGGAGACAATTTTGAGCACGGTTGCGCGAGGCACGCCCGCGTTCATCGCGCGGCGGCTGGCCTTCCATGACGGCGCGCTCGTCACGCGGCTGGATTTTTCGCCGCGCGTCGGCAACGAGTTTGCCGGGCTGCTTCTCCGGCGCGGCACGAACACGATTTCCCTCGGGAAAACACTGGAGAGCGGGACGCCGGTTTTGCGCGTCCAGGCGGAGGAGGTGACGCTGACGGACGAGGGGCGGCAGCGTTTTTACGGCGAGGGCCTGAGTGAGGGAATCGTGGCCGGACGCGGACGGATTGTTTATGCTCGCAGCGCGCCGGCCAGGCCGGGCGCCGTTTATCTGAAAGCCGAGTGCAGGGATGAAATCCGGTGGCGGTTTTCCTTCTCGGACGATGGCCGCGAGTGGCATGCGCTCGGGGAGGACATTGACGCTTCGCTGCTCGGGGCGAAGGCTCCCGGCGGCACTTACACAGGAACAATGGCGGGGGTTTACGCTACGTCCGGGGGACAGCCTTCGGACAACCGGGCGGAGTTCGATTTTTTCGAGCTTCGGGAGCAGCCTGCAAACCAATGAACACCCCATCAAGGGGGCGTATTTCAAAAAGTGGACAGGCTCCGGCGTGGCACGTGGCACAGGCTTCCAGTCCGTGGGCGGATCGGCAGTAAAGCGCCGCCTCCCTGCCGCCTCTCGCATGAACCGGTGAACTTCCTCCAACGTGGGAACTCCTCGTCCGCGCAGGGCATTCCCCATCCCGGGAAAATGACCTCGGTGTTTCGGCATACCTCAGGCTGCTCCCGCCATGTTTGGGCGGTGAGCAACGGAGCGGCAGGAATGCCGCCGCTCCGACTACCGCCTCACTCTCCCACCACTTTCAATTACACCCCCCGGACACCCCCCCGGACAGACCCGGACCCGGACCGAAGCCATCTTGACAGGACGGACGGAGGCTCTTTGCTCGCTGTCACCTATGGCCAACAAAGCAGACAAGTGGGAACAGAATTCCGCTGGAAAATTCTATGTCGATTCGCAGTGCATTGATTGTGATCTTTGCCGCGAAACGGCGCCGAATTTTTTCTCGCGCTACGACGACGGAGGTTACTCTTTCGTGAAAGCCCAGCCGACCACCGAGGAAGACATCGCCCAGTGCATGGAAGCTCTCGAGGGATGCCCGGTCGAGGCGATCGGCAACGACAGCGACGAGTGAGGCGATTCCCGACCACAACACTCCGGATCAGCGAGCCCGCGGTTTTGTTTTGCCGCGGGTTTTTTTGCGGGCGGAAGACCGGGCGGTCGCCCTGGTCTGGCGTCTGGTCGAAGGTCAAAAGTCGGAAGGGCGAAGGTCGCCAGCGGCTCCGCTGCGCGGAGCCTCCTTCCGTCAAGGTTGTCCTGCGAACGCAGGACGGTGGCGACGTTCGACTTTCCGACTGATCATTAGTCGGGGGTTTCGAGCCGCCGGAGAAACATGATGGCCGCCTCGCGGAAGCCGTGGCGACGGAAGAAGGCATGGGCGGATTCGTTGCGGATGCCCGATTCGAGGATGACGTTTTCCAGTTCAGCGTCGCGCATCAGCCGCACGCTCTCGTCGAGCAACCGGTGGCCGATGCCGTTGCCGCGGTGTTTTTCGTCGATGACGATGTCCTCGACGATGCCATAACGGTGCTTGAGGTCGAAGAGCAGCACGGCCACGCCGACGATGCTGCGTCCGCGGGTGGCCACGAGCACGCCGCCTTCGCCGCGCCGCTGCCGGTGGATGGCGCGACGGATGTCGTCGGCGAGCAGCGAGCGCCGGAAGTGAGCCCAGCGGCGGGTATGTTCCGCGCGATGCTCGATGACTTCCGAGTGCGTGATGTAGTTGGTGTTGGTGTTCGCCTGGATCACGCGGACGACGGCGCGGAGCCGGCGGGCGTTGGTGAGGAAGGCGAGTTGGATGGCGCGTGAGGGCGCCCTGGTAACAGTGTCCGCACGGGAGCGGAAAGAATGCATGGTGGTGCAGGTGAAGTGAGCGAGCCTGCTGCTGCTGTGAAAAAGGAACGAAGCGGCGACCTTGCCGATTTTGTGAAAAGGGGGCGAGAGCGGAGACCAAAAATTTCGGGAATGGATCGCCGGAGCGGGGGAGAAGGGGATTTCCGATTGGACGCTGCCGCGCCGCAAGGAGGGGGTCGGAGAGAGCTTTCAACCCTGATGCAGAAGTTGAAACCGCTAAAGGACGCTAAAGGCCGCTAAATGAGAACAGGTTCAGGAGACGGGGACATTCACCTGCCGGGTGAAGGCACCGTTGGGTCATCCTGCCAGGCCATGTCTTTGCTTAGCGTCCGTTAGCGCCCTTTAGCGGTTCCCTCTGCTGCGGCTTTCAGGTTCAATCGAAAATCGAAAATCCCGCGCCGGATTCCGCGCTTGCTCAGGCCATGTGGCCCCGGCCATTTTCGGCGGGTATCCAGAACCCGGGCCCGGGTGGTGGAATGGCAGACACGACGGTCTTAGAAGCCGTTATCGCAAGATGTGCAGGTTCAAGTCCTGTCCCGGGCACCAGGAGCAGGGAGAGGTACGTCCTTCGATGCGCGGCGATTACCGGATGATTTCTCCGCGTGTGCCCCTTCTGGCGGGGGAAGCTGGGGTCACGGGTTGGATGTCGGAAGGGGGGCGGGGGTGGAGCCCGCTTCAAATGTATTCAGGTAATCATTGCGCGACAGGAGCCTCCAGGCCGGAAGTGTGTCGGTGTAAATCGCCAGAGGCGTGTCACCAACAGCAAACGAGGGTTTGTCCGCCTCGAATGCAACCGGATCGATTTGCCAGTCGAAGGCGGCGCGTACGTCGTGCAGGCCATCGCCGACGGGGACCGGCTCGATGACGGCGTTGTCCGGGAGATCCAGCACCTCGCGGTCCGTTTTCCAGAGAACGATCGAGTAGGGGGTGTCCGTTTCCGGCGTGGCCGGCCGGCCGCGGTAAGTGTCGATGCGCTTGAGCACGTAGGCCTCGACGCCGGGAGCGGGTTGGGCGATGCCGACGAGTTCCCGTCCGCGCATCGAATCCACGGCGAAAGCGTAGGCGAGGAGGCGGAGCTTGGGACGCCAGTCGAGATCGAACAGGCCCCAGGCCTTCATGTTGCCATTTTCGAAAAAATCGCGGGCGAGGAAAAAATCCATGCGCGGCATGTCCCAGAGGAAAAACGTACGGGCAAACGCCTTGATGCCGTCGTAAGGTTGAGGGCCTTCGCCCCATTGCTCGGTGTTGAGGAGTTTTTTGTGAAGCGAGGCGGGATTGCCGGTGCGGGCGAGTTCGCGACGGAAGAAGGCGGGAAAGTCCTTGCCCTTGAGCCTGGCGAGGTGATGCAGGGCGTAGGCATCGGACCAGGTGTCGATGCCGAGATCAAAGCACTCGGCCACGAAACGGCGTCCGCCTTTGGGACCTCCCTTTTCTTCATCTCTCGAAAAGGTGGCGGCGAAGGCAACGGTCCTGGCATCGGGGGCGATCTTGCGCAGGGCCTCGCTGGTGAGCTTCATCTCCTGCACGTAGTGAGCGGGGGTGGAGCCGCGCCACCAGACGTCGGGGGCGTCGACTTCGTTGCCGAGCTCGATCCAGGCCATACCCTTGTCCTTGTAGCGGGCGAACATGGTTTCGAGGTATTCGCGGTAGAGGGGATAGAATTCGGGGCGGCAGGCACCGCGGAAGTCGCCACCCACGGTCAGGGCGCCGGGTGGCATGCCGATGGTGAAAAGATGGGTCATGCCGTATTTCCACGCGTTGGCGGTCTGATGATCGAGGTCATCGAAATTGAGGTGCAGCTTTTTTGTATCTTTCTGTCCGGTACCGCTGAGCCGGTGCCAGCAGGAGTCGGCGGTGCGGAGGCTGTCCACGCCGGTGCGGGCGATCAGTTCCCAGGCGCGAGCGACTTCAGGCGAATCGGCGTTTTCGCCGGCAACGATGTGGGGGCGTTCCATGCCATGCAGGCCAAATTCGGTGGTGTCGCGGGCGCGGTCAGCGGGGGAGGGGAGGGGGCGGGCGGTGATTTTTCGCAACACCATCGCGGCGGTTTCGGCGCTGACCTGCTCGTTGGTCTGGCCGATGGATTGCCAGTAGAGTTGTGTGTTGAGCTGCCTGGCAAGGGCGCCGGGCGTGATATTTCGGGTGCGTTCCTCCCAGGTGGGTTCGGTGGAATAGCGGGGATGGTTGCCCTCGGGGATGAAGCCGGTGTCGGTGGTGAGAAGGAGGGCGTCGATGAGGGCGAAGTACATCTGGCCGTCTGTACGCGGTTCGGTCACGGTGATCTCGAGTTCGTGTTCACCCGCGGAGAGCTCGACGGCGCCGGCCCGGGTCCAGGCGAAGATCCATTTGGCCCACTCGTCCCAGCGCCAGCCATAGGTGGGGCCGACGTTGGCTTTGCCCTTGAGCGAGACGGGTTCGCCGTTGTCGATGCGCCAGGAGACGGGGCTGGCCCAGGATTTGTTTTGTTGGGTGCCGGAGAACCAGACGTTGTAAGTGCCGGCGACGGGAGCGGTGAACGTGTATCGGGCAACGTAGGGCGGCTTGGGATGATTCCGGTTTTCCGTCCGGGTCTGGAGTCGGAGGAACATGCCGCCGGAGGGGCCGTTGCGGTCAACGCGGACGACTTTGCCGGTATAGAAACTGGTGTCGGTGGTGTTTTCGCCTTCGATCCAGACGGAAGCGGGTTTGGTGGTCGCGGCAAGGGTTGAGAACGGCAATGCGGTGGCGGCGGCAATCAGGGCGAGGGTTGCGAGCAGGCAGCGTGTGAAGCGGTGATGCGCGTATTCGGGATTTGGTGACATTTTGAAATAAAAGTAAACAGGCATGGTTGCCACATCGCAGGGGCGGCTGCTGTTGCGGAGGGGGTTAAAAAGTCCGGAGAACAGTCCGGTTATTTTGTCGGGAGCAAATCGGTCGAGCAATTGACGAGGTTCCAGATGCGACCGTTTTGGGGTGCTTTGGTTATGTGACCGTCGGCATGGGCGAGGTTGAGATTTTGTCCGTGCGGTTTTTTGCCATCGAGATCAATGCAACAGGCCAAAACGCGACGCGGCTCGCCGGAGATGGTCTGGGGAAGACCGGGTTTGATAAAGGATGGAACACCGTTGGCAATGAGCCAGTAGTAACCAATAGTCCAATACGGATTGGAGTTTCCATCCTGGCGTGGGTGTTGGTTCTCGTATCCGTAACCACCACTGTTCACGAGATCGGTGCAATAAAAGATTTTCGCGCTTTTGTTGGCATAGGGGAGCAGGGCGGTGACAAGCCCGATTGTTTTGAGATTGGTTCCGTTGATGGCCGCTTCATTGCGTACACCGGCGGAGGCATCGGGAACGATCGGGAAATTCCCTTTGTTGTCGTTGGCGTAGAGATGGGCGGCGGTGACGAGTTGGCGGAGGTTGGAGATGCATTCGGCGCGCCGGGCGGACTTTCGGACCTTGCCGACGACGGGAATGAGGATGGCCGCGAGGATGCCGATGATCGCAATGACGGTCAGCAATTCGACGAGGGTAAATCCGCAGTGATTGCGAAGGGGGCGGGGCAGGATGAATTTCACGGGATTGAAAGGGAGGTTTTAGCGGGTGGTAATGGTCAGCGTGGGCACCGGATAACCAGAGGTATTTTCCGCAGAGGCGATTTTGGACCCGTAGGGGAAGGCGCCTTGTTTTTTACCGTAGGTCTCGTGCTGGACGATACGGTAGCTGGAGAATGCGTTGCCTGCGCGCAGGTCGGCGATGAATGAATTGGTGACATCGAGCGAGCCGGTTTTCTTCGGAAAGGTGCTGGCGATGCCGATCGGGGTCCAGACGGCGGTGGCCACTTTTTGGGCATTGTCGGCGCCGCGAACGAGCTTCTTGTCGGTTTTTGTTCCGTGGGTGATGGTCAGATGCGGAGAGCCGTGGGCTTCGACAACGTAGTAGCTCAACCGGACGGAAACGATGTCCGCCGGGTTGATGTTTTTGAGACGGTTCAGATCGAATATCAGGATTGTCGCGGAACGGTCATGGGCGGTGGGACGAAGGTTGCCCGCATTGAGCGTTGGACCTTTGCTATCGGGACCAAAGTCGTCCGGGTTTCCTCCCCAGAAGACGCTGTACCAGCCGTCAAAACCGCCGTCCGCTTCGCGGGTCGTAAGCGTGAGGGCGTCGGCTTGAACGGAGAACGCAGCCAGGGACAAGGCTCCGGCAAGAAGGAGATTCAGGGACACGGCGAGGGTGCGTGAGGGTTTCATGATCGGGAATGACGAAAGGCGTGAGGCAGGAAAGGGCCGGACGATTGCGAGGGGTTTCAACGGCGGGTATGGCGGCGCAGGGCGACAAACACGGCCAACATACCGGCGGCCAGCAGCAGGCTGACGTGTGCGGGTTCAGGAATGACCCGGGTGGTGATGGTCAGCGTGGGGACGAGGTAGCCGGAGGTGTTTTCCGAGGAGGCGATTCGGAAACCCCAGGCGGCGGCACCGTTTTTCGATCCATAGACATCGGCCTGGACGATACGGAAGGCGGAGTAGTGCGCGTCGGCATCGAGGTCGTTTGTGAACCAGTTCGTCACGTCGATCCTGGCTGTCCTGTCGCCTTGCATGTTGGCATTCGCCGTTCCAACCGTTTCCCAGCCGGAAGGCAGCAGGCTGGCAGTGATATCGGCATTCCAGTTCATTGCCGCTGTTTCTTTTGCAGAATGGGAAATCGTCCCGTTGGAGCTGCCCCATGCATTTGTAAGATAATAAGTCAGCTCGACGGATTGGATCACCTCATTGTCGGCGAGAGTGAACGAGGACAGATCAAATATCAAAATCGCTACAGCCTTGGGGTTCGAGTTGCCCAGGGTATTTCCGGCGCTCAGTTCGACGCCGGTCGAAGCGAGACTGCCGCCAGTTCGGGTGTCGCCCCAGTAATCGAAGCCGCCGCCGGCAGTGGAGGTGGTGAGTTTGTATTCCGCAGCCTGCGCGACGGAAGCGAGGGGAGAGAACGCTCCTGCGAGAAGGATGCACGTAAGTGCGGACATGATACGGGAGGTTTTCATAAGCATGACAGATCGGGTGGTGCTGTTGGTTTGACGTTTGGAGGTCGGCGCGGATTGTCCCGTGCTTGGTCCGGAATATCCGGTTCTTGCCACGGAGCCGCGATTTCTTTTCTACGTTACCCCTAACGTTAAATTTCTTTTCCCATGCCCGGCACACCCACCATGCAGTCCGTCGCGACACGCGCGGGCGTATCCTTGATGACTGTCTCGCGCGCGTTGAAAAATCACCCGAGCATCCCGCTCCCGACCTGCGAACGCATCCGGAAAATCGCCGATGAGCTGGGCTACCGGCCCAACCCGATGGTATCGGCCTTGATGGCCCAGTTGCGCAGCAAGAAGGCGTCGAAGCGAACGCCGACACTGGCATTTATGACCAATCACACGGAAGAAATTTTCAGTGAGTGGTCGCACTTGCGGGAGCTCTTCGCGGGAGCCGCCTCACGGGCGGAGGCATTGGGTTACAAGCTGGAACGTTTTTCCCTTGCCGAGGAAGGCATGACACCGGCTCGGATGCGCGGCATGCTGAGAGCGCGGGGCATCCCTGGAATAATTCTCGATCCGCTGCCTCTGCATGCGCCGGATCTGGAATTCGACTGGTCAGGATTTGCGTGCGCCTCCATCGGCTATTCCTACAAGACGACGGTGTTGCACCGGGCCGTGAACGATCAGTTTCACTCCGCGGGACTGGCCATGGCGGCGCTGGAGGCGCGCGGCTACAAACGTATCGGGATGGCGATACGAAACGAAGATAACGACCATTCCGAAAACCGGCTTGTCGGCGGCTTCATGTCGCTGTTTCCCGGCCTGCCCGCTGCGCGGCGCATTCCCGTTTTTTTCTGGGAGGACTACCATGCGAAGGGATTCGCGGAATGGTTTCACGAGTGGGAACCGGATGCGGTGCTCACCCTGCTGCCGGTCGTGCGGGAGTGGTTGAGCGGGCAACTGGGCCTGCGGATCCCCGCCGACGTGGGCCTGGCCAGCCTCAACGTGCAAAGTAACCATGCCGACTGGTCCGGAATCGATCAGAACAATCGCATGATCGGTGCAACTGCGCTCGAACTGGTGGTCGAACAAATCCACCACAACGACCACGGCATCCCCGGGGAACCCAAGACCGTGATGACCAAGGGCCGGTGGATCGATGGCAAGACCACGCGAACATCCGGCACGCGCTCCCGAATGGAAAAAATACCAGGGAAGCCACGTTAGGAATAACGTCGAAAAGGGATCGGCGCAGGAGAGCAGGATAGGGACGATCTTGCTCCTCACTTACCGAGCCATCGTGAATCCGAACGAATCCGCAGTTCCCGTCCCGAAGTCCGCATCCGGCAAGACATCTCGCGAAGCCGACATCTTTGGCCGTTCCTGCTGGATCTGGCCGGAAAATCATCAGTGGGATATCCGCAACGGCTATGCCCTGTTTCGCAAGGCCTTCGAGTTGCCTGCGCGCTCCGGTTCCCTCCCGAAGCAGGCTCCGCTGTTTATCACGGCCGATCAATCCTACCGCCTTTTCGTCAACGGCGTATTTGTCGCCCGCGGACCCGCGCGCGGTTTTCAGGAATCGTGGCCTTATGATGAAATCGACATCGCCGCGCATCTGCAAACCGGGCGCAACGTGATCGCCGTCCGCGCCTGGAATCCGGGCTTCGGAACCTTCCAGTATGTGAGCTAGGGTTTTGCCGGCCTGCTCGTCGCCGCCCGCTGGGAGGACGCGGGTGTCGTGATCGGCAGCGATACGACCTGGAAAACCATTCGCCAGCCCGGCGTCACACGCGACACGGTCACGTCCAGCATCCAGCTTTTCCCGCAGGAACACATCGGCCTGCGCGTCGCGCCTGTGTCTGCCGGCGCCTCTGAAAACGCCGACTGGACTTCCCCCGGTTTCAATGACGGTGACTGGCTCGTGCCCGAGGCGCTTCGCTGGAACTGCGCGCCGTGGTTTTCCCTGGAACCGCGCGGCATCCCGCAACTCGTGGAACGCTCCCTCGTGCCGGCCGCATTGCTCGGCAGTGGCGAAGGCCCTTGCGCCGCCGGTTATCTCAATGTGCGCGATGTCGTGGCTCTCCGGTGCGGCGAGGATCGTTCGCACCGGGTCGGCGAGGTGAGCAAACCACAGGGAGGGGCAGGGGCGGGACGTTATCGCAGCTTCCTTTTCGATTTTGGTCGCACCGTTGTGGGCAACCTCGTCCTGACGATTCGTGGCGCCGGCGGCGGCGAGATCATCGACACGCACCTCGGCGAGACGATCGATGCCGGTACGCTCACCATCGACCAATACGACCCGACCTGGTGCCGGATGGCCTTCGGCGACCGGCTTGTCTGCCGGGCCGGCGATTTCACGTATCGGTTTTTTCACCACTACGGTTTCCGTTATCTCGACCTCACGGTGCGCGACGCGCCGGGGGACGATCTGCAAATCGAAGTCAGCCTCGACTGGATCGGCTACCCCCTCGAAAGCCGTCGCGCAGGCCGCTTCCGCAGTTCCGACGCCACGCTGAACCGCATTTGGGAAGCCTGTGCCTGGACGCAGCAATGCTGTTCGCTCGATGCCTATGTGGACACGCCCTGGCGAGAACAGGCCCAGTGGTGGGGCGATGCCCGCGTGCAGGCCTGGAACACCTTTCATCTGGTTGACGATGCCCGCCTTTTCCGGCGCGGCATTGCCCAGATCGCACGCCAGACGACGCCCGACGGCCTCACCTACGGGCACGCTCCGACGATGGCTCATGGCTGCATCCTGCCCGATTTCACACTCATCTGGTTTCTCACGCTGTGGGACTATTATTGGCAGACCGGTTCCATCGAGCCGCTGACCACGCATCGCGAAACCGTGCGGCGCGCTCTCGCCTGTTTCCGGGAGCACACCGACCCGCGCACCGGTCTCCTCCGGCACGACGAACGTTTCTGGCTCTTCCTCGACTGGACGGAACTGGGCAAGGAAGGCTCCCCCGCCGTTTATAATCTCTGGCTCCTTATCGCCCTCGAAAAACTGGCCATTCTCCATCGTCATGCCGGATCGCCGGACGAAGCCGCGCCGCTCGACGCCTGGGCTGCCCGGCTTCGCCATGCCCTCTGCCCCCTGGTTACGGAGGAAGGTTTCCTTGGCGACGGTTTCGATACGGAAGGCAGGAGGGTATCCACTACAAGCCTGCACGCGCAGACGCTCGCCCTTGTCGCCGGCCTGGGAGAGGCTGACGGGATCGACGGGCAGGCGATCCTGGAGAAAATCCTGCTCCCCTTCATTCGCGGCGAGCAGGGGCGGCTCCCCGCTTCCGCTGCCAGGGCGATACCCTCCGCCTACTGGATCACGTACGTCTTCTCGCTGCTCATCGGCCGCGGCCACGGCGAAGAGGTGGTTACGTTTATCAAGGACCGCTGGCTTCCGATGGCGGAGCACGGCACGACATGGGAGCTGTTTTCCCCGCGGCGCGGCGAGGAGAGCCATTCGCATGCGTGGTCGGCGCATCCGCTTTTTCATCTCATGCGGACGCTCGGCGGCATTACGCAGACTGTGCCCGCATGGCGAGAGATCGATTGGCATCCGGTTTTCCACGGCGACCATGCCGAGGTGACGGTGCCCACGCCGCACGGTCTCATTCGCTCCACCTGGAAACGCGGCCTCGATGGCGACGCGAGCACGATCCGCGTCAGCCTGCTGCTGCCGCGTGGCGTGGTCGCTTGCGTGCGCTTGCCGGGCGAGGAACCGCAGAGAGTGAGCGGGAGTTTTTCGGCCGTTTACCGGCCCGATGAGACCTGTGGCGTTTCCGGAGCCCGTAATCCGGCGAGCGCCTCCTGCGTGTGAGAACGGTCCCGGAAAGGCCGGCGCTTCGAAACGCGGTCTTGTCCGGAAGGCATGGATACCGGCGGGGCCGGTCCACGAGCCCGTGCCGCTCACACCGCCCGCAGGCGGCCGGCGGCGAGTTCGGTCAGGAAGCTGGCGTAGGTCTTTTCGATGCCGGTGCGCAGGTCGGTGGCGGCGCGCCAGCCGAGGCCGGCGAGGCGGGAGACATCCATGAGCTTGCGCGGGGTGCCGTCGGGTTTGGTCGGGTCCCAGGTGATCTTGCCCGCATAGCCGACCACCGAGGCCACGGTTTCGGTGAGCTCGCGGATGGTCACATCCACGCCGGTGCCGACATTGATCCAGTCGGGCGGGTTTTCGAGGCCGAGAAGGAAGGCGCAGGCGTCGGCGAGGTCGTCCACGTGCAGGAACTCGCGCATGGGCGTGCCCGTGCCCCAGGCCACGACCTCGGGCGCGCCAGCGGCCTTCGCTTCGTGAAAGCGGCGGATGAGCGCGGGGAGAACATGCGAGTTTTGCGGATGATAGTTGTCGCCCGGTCCGTAGAGATTGGTGGGCATCGCCGAATGGAAAAGCACGCCGTACTGTTTTCGGTAGTACTGGCAGAGCTTCAGGCCGGTGATCTTGGCGATGGCGTAGGCTTCGTTGGTCGGCTCCAGCGAGCCGGTGAGGAGGCAATCCTCGGGCATCGGTTGCGGGGCGTGCTTGGGGTAGATGCACGAGCTGCCGAGGAAAAGCACGCGTCTTACGCCGGCCTTGTACGCGCCGTGAAGGGTGTTGGCGGCGATGGCGAGGTTGTCGTACAGAAATTCCGCCGGATACGTATTGTTGGCGTGGATACCGCCGACCCTGGCGGCGGCGATGATGGCGACGTCGGGTTTTTGTTCGGCGTAGAAGGCGTCGACGGCGGCCTGGCGGGTGAGATCGAGTTCGCGGCGGGTGCGGACGACGATTTCGGCGCCGGCTTCGCGCGAGAAGCGCCGGACGAGCGCGCCGCCGACCATGCCGTGGTGACCTGCAATGTAGATTTTCATCGGAAGAACGGAAAGTGTTCGTTTTCTTCAACCACTAATAGACACTAATGGACACTAATAAGAGAGGAGAAGCAGAAGCGACCGGTATCCCGAATTCGTGTCTGGTCTTTTGTTTCCATGGTTTGATTCCGTTGTCTGTCATTAGTGTTCATTAGTGTCTATTAGTGGTTAAAAACCGGGAGCAATCAGGGTCTCGGCAGTTTGGCGATCTGGGCTTCGCGTTTGGCGAGTTCGAGGTCGGCATTGACCATGATCTTGACGAGTTCCTTGAAGCGGACCTTGGGTTCCCAACCGAGTTGCTTGCGGGCCTTGGCAGGGTTGCCGATGAGAAGTTCAACCTCGGCGGGACGTTCGTAACGGGGGTCGTACTTCACGTACTTTTCCCAGTCGAGGCCGAGCATGCCGAAAGACTCCTGGATGAACTCTTTCACCGTGTGAGTCTCGTTGGTGGCCACGACGTAGTCGTCGGGTTTGTCCTGCTGAAGCATGAGCCACATCATCTCGACGTACTCTTTCGCAAAACCCCAGTCGCGTTTGGCATCAAGGTTGCCCATGTAGAGCGCGTCCTGGAGGCCCATCTTGATGCGGGTGGCGGCGCGGGTGATCTTGCGCGTGACAAACGTCTCGCCGCGACGCGGGGATTCGTGATTGAAGAGGATGCCGTTGGAGGCGTGGAGGTTGTAGGACTCGCGGTAGTTGACGGTGAGCCAGTAGGCGTAAACCTTGGCGCAGCCGTAGGGCGAGCGGGGCCAGAAGGGCGTGACCTCGGTCTGCGGCACTTGTTGTACCTTGCCAAACATTTCGGAGGAGGAGGCCTGGTAGTAGCGGACTTTTTTGACGAGGCCGGCTTCGCGGATGGCTTCGAGGATGCGCTGGGCGCCAAGGCCGTCCACATCGCCGGTGTACTCGGGCACGTCGAAGGAGACCCTGACGTGGGACTGGGCGCCGAGGTTGTAGATTTCGTCGGGCTTGAGGTCGTAGAGCAGTTTTACCATTTGCACGGAATCGGTGAGGTCGCCGTAGTGAAGAAACAACTTCACGCCGTTGACGTGCGGGTCTTTGTAAAGGTGCTCGATGCGGTCGGTGTTGAATGTGGAGGCGCGGCGGATGATGCCGTGCACTTCGTAGCCTTTTGCAAGCAGGAGTTCGGCGAGATACGAGCCGTCCTGGCCGGTGATGCCGGTGATGAGCGCTTTTTTCATGTTTTTTTTATTCGTGATGGGATGCGGGACGCGGAAACGGGCGGTCCGTCCGGTGCTCCGTAATCGGGAACGGGCGGACTTTGCAAAAGAACAGGGGATGGAGGAAGTTTTTATTGATGGATATTTTTTACCTTATATCGACGGGCTTGCGCCCGGAGCAGGCTATGACAAGATGAGGCATGGTCGTAACGCTTTTGGCTGCACAGTCGCTGGATGGGTGGATAACCCGGCATGGGAAGGGGGGGGATTCATTCGCATCGGAGGACGATAAAATCCATTTTCGACAATTTTTGCGGGCGTGTGATGCCTGCATCATGGGCCGCGTAACATGGGAGGCATCACGCGAGCGGCTGCGGATCGGGGCGCGTCCGGATTTGCGGCGCGTGGTGCTGACGCGAGAGCCGGAGCGTCATGCGGCGGAGGCGCGTGTTTGCATGGACGCCGCCGCAGGCGCGAGCGCGGGCACGAGTGTAGTCGGAGAGGTTGGCAAGGCGCCGCTGACGTTTACGGATGAGGATCCGGCGGAGGTGGTGCGGCGGTTGCGGGAGGCGGGACGGCAACGTTGTGCGTTACTCGGCGGGGGAGAGGTTTACGGGGCGTTTCTGGCGGCGGGGTTGGTGGACGAAATTTCGGTAACAATCGAGCCGCGGATTTTTGGCTCGGGCAC
>JAISAX010000181.1 GCA_031266495.1 Opitutaceae bacterium | reverse complement strand
GTCCCTCCCGCCACTCCCGCCACTCCACTCCCGGAGCGGGCGAGACGCCCGCGCCACTCCGGGGTCTGTCCAGAAATTGAGATGCGCCCAGGAGCCGAAGGGCGTGGCGTCGACAGTGGTAAGCATCGGGTATTTGATTTATGACTACTTTGGCCAGACGACGATGACGTCGCTGATTTCGAGAGTGTTGGTGCTTTGTTTCATGTTCATGCCGAGCGAGAGCTGGGTGACTCGCTCCAGGTGATCCACGAGATTGGAATCTGTGTCGGGCTTGTTGTCTCCGTTGTGGCTGAGTTTTCCGAACGGGATCATGATGGCGTGCCATTCGCCGTCTTGCGGGATGATGGGACTGGCGGTGTAGTAACCGACATCGCCCGGCTTCCAGACAAAGAGCCGGACGGGAGCGGGACGCGCAACGCGAGCGCGGAGAAGAAGGCCGGCGGCTCCGCGAAGGTCGGTGCCGGAGGGCAGGTTGAAGCGGGGATATGCCCAGTAGTCCCATTCGGTGCCGCGTTTTTCAAAGGCGACTTCAATACGGGTCAGTTTTTTGTCCTCGGCCGTGATGGTGAGGCTGCCGCCAACACGCTGGTTGATGTAGGTTTTGTTCCAGCGGTCTGTGTCGGTGACGGGAAGGGGGAGTTTTTTACCGTAGAGTTCGATGAGATCGGGAAGCGTTTTTTCGACGAGGAAATCAATCGAAAGAGGCACGATCTTCGTTGAGGCGGCGGCGGAATCGGGCGCGTAGCTGGAATCGGTGCGCAGGGTGAGTCCGGTGGTGTGCTTGAGGAGGGGACCGAGGTTGGCCCGCCAGTTGAGGGTTTTTTGCGAGCGGGGCGGAAGGGTGACGGTTTGTGGAGCGCCAACGGGGATGTTCACGTCTCCGGGAAGAGCGCCGGCATGGAGTGACACGGTGAGGGTTTGGGCGTTGCCGGAATCGAGATTGACGGCACGGATGTCGATGGGAACGGACTCGAGGCTGCCAAGGTTGATCAGGCAGACTTCGGGCGCGAAGGTGAGGCGGGTCGGGTCGGGCGTGAATTGAAGAACAACGGGAGACGGGGGGAGGCGTCCGGGATCAGGCTGGTGCGCGAGTCCGAGGAGGCGCATGGCTTCCGTATCGACAATCAGATTACCCGATTTTTCGAGAGACCGGCGGTCGAGGTGGACCCAGGTAAGGCCGTCGGTGAGGGGGATGTGGTTGTTGTTTTTCCGGTCAAGGAGACGTCCGTCAATGCCGCGAACCTCGCGGATGGCTTCGAGGGGAAGATCGAGGGCGATGGAGGCTCCGGGAGCGGTCTCCGGACCGGACCAGAGCATGGCAACGGCGTCGTCTGATTCCGGATACGAGAAAACGCGGGCGAGCAGAATGGCGGGGGTGGTTTTCGGGGGGTTTTGAGGGAGGCGCAGGTCGCCGATGCAGGCGCGGTTGGCGAGGGTTTTTATCGCGTAGGCGTAGCAGCCGAGGGAACGGAGCGGGGTGCCATCCTTGCCGACCATGCCGAAGTTTTTTCCGGTTTCCGGATAGTATGGCATGACGAAGGGGAAGATGCGGGCGATGCCAAGGGCTTTCATTTCGGCGACGCGTCCGGTGATGTTGACGGCGCTGTTTTTGTCAGCCGCGAGGGGGGCGCGTCCGCTGCCTTTTTCCTCGATCCAGGGGCGGCCGGATTCGGTAATCCAGAGGGGGATGTGGGGGCGTCCGCCGGTTGCCGTCCAGGTGCGGTAGGTCCGGACGCTGGAGAGGGCGGTTTCGGGGTTGGAGTAGTTGTGGTACGTGACAAAATCGAGGCTGTCGAGGAGGCCGTTGCGGATGGCGTTGTCGGCGATGTGTTGTTTGAACCCCGCAAAGGCGGCGCCGCCGAGGGGCGGCTTGAGGTTGGCCCGGGTCCAGGTCCAGGCAGTGGCGTGGACGAAGGGGGTGTATTGGTCGATGGGGCGGTCACCGGAAAAGTAGGCGGTGTCGGTTTCGTTCCAGAGTTCCAGCGCCCCCCAGTTGTGGCTCCAGCGGCGGGCGATGGTGGTGAGGTCGTCGGTGGCGGTGAGGAGGTCAACGGGGTAGCTGCCAGGGTTTTCCATCCACTTCGGGGCGTCATGGAAGCAGTCGAGGAGCGGCATCTCTTCGCGGGCATAGAGTTGGCGGAGGCGGTCGTATTGCAGGGGCGCCGCGCCGGACCAGTTCCACGTGCCGGGGGCGGGACGGAGGCGTTGCCAGGAAAAGCGTTCGCGGGAGAGGGCGATGCCGGAGCGGCGCATCATGCGTATGAGACTACGGCGTTGGTCGCCGGAGCGTTCGAGCCAGGAGAGGGCGGAATCGACGCAAAAATAGGGATCGAGTTGCTCACGGTCGAAGGCGGGGATGGAAACGATGCCGAAGGTGGGCCGGACGGCGGAGGCGTGAGTGCCCGTGCTGGAGGGAGCGGCCGGAGCGAGGAGGGGGAAGGTGATTTCGTAGTAGCCCTGGGGAAGCGCGAGGGTGAGGCTGGCGATGCCGTCTTTCACGGTGGCGGCGGGCGGGAAAGATAACAGCGGGGAGGAGGCGGGAACGGGGTTTCCGTGGTAATCAGTTATTGAATACGCAATGGTATCGGGAACAGGCGCGGGAGTGGCGTCTTTCGCGTCTTTGGGCGGAGTGTTGTCAATGCGCCAGCGGAGCGTCGTGTTTTTTTCGGGCGTGACAAAAAAGGTCTCGGTGTCGAGCGGTTTGATCGTGAGTTGCGCGGCCAGTGGAATCGGGAGGACGGCGGCAATCGCAACGATGGCAAGTGGCAACAGAGCGAGGTGACAATGGCGGGTGAGCATGGCGCGTGTACGGGTTGTGTGTGTGTGTGTGGGGGGGGGGGGGGGGGGAATGCGGTACAGGTCGGCGTCTGTACCGCATTAACTGTTACAGGGGCGCCGGGCGCATAAGCGTGGCGCGTGTGTGAAGGGCGGGGCTATGCGAGGGGC